>JBKJTM010000263.1:0-10628 GCA_046590805.1 Usitatibacter sp. | reverse complement strand
CACCTCGCTCGATCCGATCCACGGCATCGCGAAGCTCGCGCGAGGTGATTTCCATATCCAGCCGCGCGAAGCGCCCGAGCGGGCCATCGGTGCCCAAAAGCGCGACCTCATGGAGTGACGCGGTCCCAGCCAGATCGATGGCCGCATCCTTTCCCGCCGCCTGCGTGAACCGGAGCGAAATGCGTGCCTCGAGCTTGCCCGAATCGACCTTCACCGGAAGGTCCGCCGGCAGGTAAGCAAGGTAGCGCGCCAGGTCGACGGAGCGCAGGTCGAGGTTGAAGTGGGTGCGCACGGTGTTCTCGAACGGCAGTGCCTCCCCGGTCAGTTTTACTGGCGCGCCGTTCACGTTGGCGGAGAAGGCGGGCTGGACCTGGTCCTTCAGGTGTACCGGCAGGTTCGAGATGAAGGGGATGGCGACCTGGATCGCGTCCACCCGGTGCTTCGCGCGCATCGGCCGGTCGTCGAAGTCGAGCGACGCATCGACAATGCGGATGTTCTGCAACGCGAATCGCGCCGGCTCCTCCTTCTTCTGGCCGGAGGTGGCCGCGGCCCGCGTTTCTTTCGCCAGCCGCTCGAGGATGTCGCTGGCGTTGTAGTGCGTCTCGCCATCGCGGATCACCTGGACCTTGAGGCCGGCGAGCGAGAACTCCTCGACCACCGGGGCAAGCTTCCAGGCCGAGGAGGCACTCACGTTCAGGTCCAGCCGGGCGAACGATACGAAGGCAGCCTTGCCGTCGGCCTCGGCGATGCGGAACCCCTTGAGCGCCGTTCTCAGGGTGTAGGGGTTGACGGACAGGCTCTCCAGCGTCACGGCACGGCCAAGACGCTCGGAGAGCTTCTTTTCCACCAGGTGCTTTGCGATGGGCGGAACGATCACCGCGCCGACGATCCCGTACACCGCGACCACCCCCAGGAGGGAGAGGCCGATCACGCGCAGGCGATGGGAGCGGGTCGTCATTCCAGCTAAGACCGGGCCTTCCCATCCTAGTTGCGTAAGATTCGCGCATGAACCCAAGACAATTCGCCGCCCTCTTCCGACAGGCATTGCGCGGCTGGTCCGATGACAACGCCGGCAGCATGGGCGCGGCCCTGGCTTTCTACGCGCTCTTCTCGATGGCGCCGCTCCTCTTGCTGGTGATCTCGCTGGTGGCCCTGGTGGTCGACGCCGAGGTCGCGCGCCGGCTGATCTTCGACCAGCTCTCCGGGTTCCTCGGCGCCAAGGGCGCCGAGGTGGTGCATGCCGTCCTGCAAGCGGCGGACCAGCGTGAAGAGGGGATGCTGGCGGCGGCGGCGAGCCTCGCGATGCTGGTGGTGGGCGCGACCTCGGTGCTCGCCGAGTTGCAGCAGGACCTCGACCGCATCTGGCGCTACGAGAAGCCGGCGAGCGTTGGCTGGTTGCACCTGATCCGCCCCCGCTTGTGGGGCTTCAGTCTGGTGCTCGCGATCGGCTTCCTGCTGCTGATCTCGCTCGTCCTCAGCGCGGCGGTGTCCGTGCTCGGATCACTGTGGGCGAGCGTGCTGCCCGGGGCCGGCGCGTTGCTGAGGGCGATGGAGCTGCTACTTTCCTTCGCCCTGGTCACCGGGCTCTTCGCGATGATCTACAAGCTGCTGCCGAGCGCTTCGATCGCCTGGAGGGACGTCTGGGTCGGGGCAGCGATCACCTCGATCCTGTTCGGCGTCGGCAAGTGGCTGATCGGCCTCTACATCGCCAAGAGCGCCATCGCGTCACCTTTCGGCGCGGCGGGCACGCTGATCGTGGTGATCGTGTGGATCTACTACTCGGCGCAGATATTCTTCCTGGGCGCCGAGTTCACGCGCGCGTACGCGCTATCCAGGCGCGCACCCGCTCCCGCAACATTCCAAGCGATACCTGACCCTCGCCAAGGATGACCTCGTGGAAATCGCGCAGGTCGAAACGGCTGCCTAGCTCGCGCTCGGCCTGCGCACGCAGGCGCAGGATCTCCTGCTCGCCCATCTTGTAGGCGAGCGCCTGTCCGGCCGATCCCATGTAACGCTCGATCGCCACGATGGCGGTGGTCTCCGGGGCGCCGCGCTCCTCGACGAGGTAGCGGATCGCCTGGTCGCGCGACCAGCCCTTCCAATGCATTCCGGTATCGACTACGAGCCTCGCGGCCCGGTGCAGCTCCGCGGAGTAGCGCCCGAGGAGCGCCCACGGGTCGTCGTAGATGCCGAGCTCGTGGCCGAGGCTCTCGGCATAGAGGCCCCAGCCCTCGCTGTAAACGGTGAGCGATTGCGTACCCCGGAAGCGCGCCTGCTCGCGCTCGACGCCGCGGCCGATGTCGAGGTGGTGTCCGGGCATGCCCTCGTGCAGCAGCAGCGAGGTGAGCGAGAACGCCGCGATGCGCCTCGGGTCGACGACGGGGATGCGGAAGATCCCCGGTCGCGAACCGTCGGCGAGCGGGCGCGAGTAGGTGGCCGAGGCCGAGGCGGCGATCGCCGCATCGGTGAGCTGGATCTCGAATCCGGCCTTCGGAAGGCGGTGGAAGAGCTTCGGCAACTGGGGCTCGACGCGCTGGTGGACGCGGCGCAGATAGACGAGCACCTCTTCGGGCGTCTTGAACGGGTAGTTGGCGGGAGTCGACTGGGTCCACGTCGCGAAGTCGCGCATCTCGCCCCTGAAGCCCAGTCCCCGCGCCACTTCCAGCAGCTTGCCGCGCACGCGCGCGACCTCGGCGAGGCCCAGCGCATGGATCTCCGCGGGCGGCACGTCGACCGTCGTGTACTTGCGGATGCGCGCGCGGTAGGCCGCCTCGCCCCCCGGCAGCGCGCCAATGCCCGCGGTCTCCCGGGTCTGGGCGAGGTATTCGTCGCGGATGTACGTCGCGAGACGCGCCATGGCGGGCGAGACCTTGCGATCGATCGCCGCCGTGAGCCGCTGCTCGTAGGCCGCGCGCCGCTCGTTGCTGAGCGCTTTCGGATACTTCGACATCACCGACCAAAGGGGACTCTGGTAGGCATCGACGCGCGATAGCGCCTCGAGCTGCCGGACGCTTTTCTCCACCAGCGGGCGCGACGTGGTCCAGCCCTGCTTCGCGGCCGCCCGCAGCGCGCCGATCGCATGGTCGAAGGTGACGGCGGTCGCCTCCAGCCGCGCGAGCCACGTCTCGAAGTCGGCCTCGTTGCGCAGCGGTTGCGAACCGGTGCCGACACTGATGAGCAGCGGCACCAGTCCCCAGCCCGGGTTCAGGATCGCGATCTCCGCGAGCGGATACTCGGCCTCGGCCAGCTCCGCGGTCGCGCGCAGCTTGAGGAGGTCGTAGTCGACGCGGTCGGTTTCGGAGAGGTCGTTGCGAGGGATCGACGCCAGCCGATCGAGGATGCCGCGATACATGGATCGGGCGCGGCCACGGAACCCCGGCGACAGGTCCTGGATGGTGCGCCCCGCGCGTGGGCCGGCGCCCTGGTTGAACGTCTCGAGCGCGGGAAGCTGGTCGAACTCGCGCTCCACCATCTCCTCGCCCAACGCCTTCAACCGCCCGGCGCTCGACTGCGGCTGGGCATGCACCGCGCAGGATGCGGCGAGGACGAGGCAAGCGATTGCGCGAAGGTGTTGGGCTATCGTGGGGGTCATCGGGAAGCGTCCAGGGGGATGCCGTCGATCCAGGTTTGGGAGACGTGGAGGCGCTCGTCAGCGACCACGAAGTTGGCGCGGTAGCCGCGCGCGATCTGCCCGAGCTCCTCGCCGAGGCCGAGGAACTGCGCCGGGTAGGTGCTCGCCATCCGCACCGCCGCGGGAAGCGAGAGGTCCAGTTGCTCGATCGCGTTGCGCACGGCGCTCGCCATGTCGAGCGCGGAGCCGGATAGCACGCCCTGCGCATCGACGCAGACGCCATCGCGCACCTCGATTCTGCGGCCCTGCAGCATGAAGTGCGCCTCGGCGCCGCCGACGCACGGCATGGCGTCGGTCACCAGCATGAAGCGCTGGTGGCGCTTGGCGCGCAGCGCGAGCTTCAACGTCGCGGGATGCACGTGGCGGCCATCGACGATCAGGCCGCACCAGCAATCGGGATCGGCGAGCGCGGCGCCGACGACGCCCGGCTCGCGGCTGCCGAGCGGCGACATCGCATTGAAGAGATGCGTGACGCCGCTGACGCCGCTCGCGAAGGCTTCGCGCATCGCCGTGAAGCTCGCGTTGGTGTGGCCCGCGCAGACGCGCACGCCGGCGTCGGCCAGCCGGCGGATCATGGCGCCGGTGGTCGCTTCGGGGGCGAGCGTCACCATCGTGCGGCCCACGCCCAGCGACGTGAGGAGGGCGAAGGCGTTCTCGTCGAGGCCGCGGATCATGGCGGCATCGTGTGCACCACGACGATCGGGATTGATGAACGGACCCTCGATGTGGATTCCGGCGACACCCGGCACCTTCGCCGCGATCGCCTCGCGCACCGCCGCGATGGCGCGCGCGATCACTCCCGGCTCGTCGCTGATGAGCGTCGGCATGAAGGCGGTGGTGCCGAAGCGGGCATGCGCCGCCCCGATCGCGCGCAGCGTGGCGACGTCCGGCGCGTCGTTGAAGAGCACGCCGCCGCCGCCGTTAACCTGGACGTCGACGAAGCCGGGCAGGAGGAGCGCGCCGCGAAGATCGTGGCGCGTCGCGGATGCGAGGCGCGCGTCGCCCACCGCGACGACATCCGCGATGCGGCCGTCCTCGACGAGCACCGCCGGCCCCTCGGCGAGGTTCCTGCCGATCAGCACGCGCGCATTGACCAGCGCCTGGAGGCTCATCGCGTCTGCGTGACCTTGAGCAGGTAGGGCGGGTTGTCGGGGTCGAGGCCGCGTTCGATCGCGAGCGCATTCACCATCCGGTAGACACTCTGCGCGAGGGCGAGCGGCGCCACGACGGGATGGGATTCGAGCGTCGGGAGCACCGTGGCGCCCCTGGCTTCCGCGCCCGCGAGCAGCACCTTCGCGCCGCGCTGCACCAGGTCACCGGCAAGCTCCTCGAGTCCCGCGCGAGCCGCGTCGTCCTGCGCGAGCAGCAGCGCGGGAAAGCCGGCGCTCACCAGCGCCTGCGGCCCGTGGCGCACTTCCGCGGAGCTGAAGCTTTCCGCGTGCAGCCCGCACGCCTCCTTGCACTTGAGTGCGGTCTCCTGCGCGACGCCCAGCCCCATGCCGCGGGCGATCACATACAGGTTGGACGCCTCGCGCAGCACCGGCAGCGCCGCGCTCCAGTCGAGCGTCCAGGCGCGCTCCAGGAGCCGCGGCGCGGCCTGCAGCGCGCGGTCGAGCGCATCGTCTTGCTTCCACGCCGCCACCAGGTGCACCAGCGCCGCGAGAGTCGCGAGATACGACTTGGTGGCGGCGACGCTGCGTTCCTCTCCGGCGCACAAAGGCAGGGCCTCGTCCGCGAGCGCGGCGAGCGGCGACGACTCGTCGTTCACCAGCACGACCACGAGCGCTCCCGCGTCCTTCGCCGCCTGCGCGGTGGCGAGCAGGTCGGGGCTGCGCCCCGACTGGGAGATGGCGATGAACAGGCAATCGCGCAGCTCGTGGCTCGATCCGTAGAGCGAAGCGATGGAGGGTGCTGCCGATGCGGTGATCACTCCCGCGCGGGTCTCGATCAGGTACTTGGCGAAGGTCGCCGCGTGGTCGGAGCTGCCTCGCGCGCCGGTCACCACCATGCGCGGCGGGCGTTCGCGCAGCCGCGCACCGAGCCGCGCCATGGCACCGCGGTTGCGCTCCAGCTGCTTCGCGACGACCGCCGGCGCTTCGCCCGCTTCCGTGAACATCAGGGTAGCGGAGGGGTCGGGCCGCGGCAGCGCGGGATTGTCGGAACTCGCTGGCATCGAGGTCCAGATGCTAACCCGGCAAGGCCATGCGCCGAAGCGGTGCCGCGGACTTCGTGCCGACGAAAGGCTCTCCGTGCGTTGCTGGCCCGCTCAGTTCGGCGAGCAGAAGGCCACGCCCTCGTCCGCCCACGACGACATCGTCATCGCAACGCGCTGCTGCGAGTCCTTCGTGAAACGGTGGTTGGAGTCGTTCTGCGCCGCGCGGTTGTTGTACGCGCGGTAGACCGGGCTCGTGCCCCCCGGGCACTGGCCGTTGTCAGGCACGAGCGCGTAGAACGCGATGTTCTCGAAAGCCCAGCCCATGAACGGCTGGCCCCGGGCCTCGGCATCGGCGCGTTGTTGCGCCTCGAGCGCCTTGAGGTAGTCGCAGTCGCCGGCGTTGCCGGTGTAGAAGTGCGAGTTCGGGCCCTTGGCGTAGAAACGGCACACCGGCTTGGCGCTCGGCGGCGCGTCGCCCATGCGCAGCCAGCCCTTGAATTTCTGCCCGGTGCGCTTCCAGCCGCCCATGCCGCCGTTGTCCAGCATGGCGATATCGCCGGGCGCGGCGGTCATGAAGTAGTGGTCGCTGGATTCCGCGTAGTACTCGACGATCGGGACCGCGGACGACACTGTGAAGGCCTGGGTGAAATAGCGCTCGGCCGCGGCGCCGGTGATCTTGTCGCGGCCCCAGCCCTCCACCGTGTAATTGCCGGGCGCGAGCGAAGGCAGGCGCAGCGCGGCGAAGGAGGTCGTGCCCGCGGGCGTGGCGCTGCCCACCGGCGCGTTGCCGTGGTAGTCGAAGTCGACGCGCAGCACGCTGCCGTTCTGAGTGACGCGCATCGAGCCCGGCTCGAAGTACACGGCGCTGCGGAGCAGCACGTCGGTGGCGGTGAACGCCTCGGGCTCGCGCGGGACGAGATGCAGGCCCCACTTCTCGGGCGGAACCACCGCGAGCGATTGCGTAACCACCTGGGGCGCCGTGTTGGCGTCGCTCATCCGGAAGAGACGCGCTTCGATGATGTAGTTGCCGGGGACCAGCTCGCCAAGATCGAGGCGCGGCTGGCCGAAGTCGCCGCGCAGCGGGCCGAAGCCGGGGGGCGCCACTTCGTAATCGATCACGATGGTCGAGCCCGAACGCACGTAGCGGGTCGCCGGAAGGTAGGCGGGCAACTGCAGGTCGCGCAGCTCCACGTTCACGTTCTGTCCATAGAGGGGAAGCGAGGGCGTGGCGCTCACCTGGGCGGCGCTTGCCGCGACGGCGGACGCGGCGCAGGCGGCAGCGAGCAGCGCGTGCCGGGTGCTCACCTGAGGAAACATGCGCCCGAGACGGACAAGAAGTTGTTGAGGCATTTGGGTCTCCGATGCCAACCCGCGAACGATCGCGAGCCATGGGAGCCACGATAGGGCGCAGGAAACGACCAGGTAATGAGCGAATGCCGCGAGCTGCGGTCGGCGGGCTCCTGCCCCGGGTCGGCCCTGTCCTACGTGCCGCGATGCGCGATCGAGGACAACAAGTGCCGTCCGGCTCCGGCATACCCGCGCAACCCCCTAGCGCAGCATTCAACTACACCAAGACGGCTTCATTGACCGATATGCGGAACATGACGCGCGGGAAACGAGCAGTCCGGAGGCCAGCCATTCCTCGTGCAGCGGCGACCGCTCGCTTTGCTACGACCCGGGCTCCGGACGCATCGTGTACAAGCCGGCCCGGGCCTTCATGCCGGACCTCCCCGGGATGCAGCCTGAAAATATTTCCGTGAAAAGAGACCGAATTGTCCTGCGCTATTCCTTCTAATATGGGTCGTGTAGGATTTGTCCTACAAAGGAATCCGTCGCCGCCGACGGTGCCCCCCCTGAGACCGCGTGATGTAATACCTACCGCGACTACAACTACACAACACGGGAAGACCGCCATGATCAGGCTGCTCATCGTTGACGACCACGACGTGGTTCGAATGGGCCTCAAGCAGGTGTTTTCAGGCCGCGTCGACATGGAGGTCGCCGGCGAGGCGCGCACCGGGGAGGAGGCCATCGCCCAGGTCCGCTCGACGCCCTACGACGTCGCGCTGGTGGATCTTTCGCTGTCGGACATGTCGGGCGTCGACGTCCTCAACCGCGCCAAGGCGATCCGTCCCGAGATGGCGGTGCTCATCGTGAGCGGCTATCCCGAGGACCAATACGCCATCAACCTGCTGAAGGCGGGCGCCTCCGGCTTCGTCGCCAAGGACGCGCCTTCCGAAAACCTGGTTTCCGCGGTCGTAGCCGCCGCGCAGGGCCGCCGTTACGTGAGCCCGCGCATCGCCGACAAGCTCGCCCAGGGCCTAGCCGGCCCCGCGGCCGACCAGCCGTCGCACACCCAGCTCTCGGAGCGCGAGTTCCAGATCTTCTGCAAGCTGGCCGGCGGCCAGAGCGTCTCCGAGATCGCCAAGGAGCTCTTCCTCAGCGTGAAGACCGTTAGCACCTACCGCTCGCGCATTCTCGAGAAGATGAACTTCAAGTCGAATGCGGACATCACATACTACGCAGTGAAAAACCAGCTCATCGCATGAGCACGCAGCCCCATCCTTCGACTACGAGACGCCCCGATCCGGGCGGGACGATCATGCTCTCACCCAACACAGTGCCTGGCGGGCCGGAAAAGCGCACCCCGCCGCCCGAATACCAGCTCCGCCATTCCGACGAGGAAGTGTTGAACGCGCTCGTGGTCGAGGATTCCCCGCAGATCGCCGAGCGCCTGGTCGAGCTCGTCTCCGTCCCGAATCGCGTCGAGGTGGTCGCGACCGCGGCAACCGAGGACGAGGCGCTGGCGGCGTGCGACAAGCACACCATCGCGCTCGCCATCGTCGACCTGCAGCTTGCGCAGGGCACGGGCTTCGGCGTGATCCGCCGCCTGCGTGCCGCCACCGGCTCTAACCCCGCCTGCATCGTGGTCCTCACCAACCACGCGGTGCCGGCGCTCAAAGTCGCCGCCTTCGAGGCCGGCGCGGACTACTTTCTCGACAAGAGCAAGGACTTCGCGACCATCCCGAGGCTGATCGGCGAGCTGCTGTCGACGAAGCAGAACTGAACCGTTTTCATGGTGTATTGAAAGCCGGCCCTGGCCGGCTTTTTTGCTTCTTCACGGATCTCCGGGACGTGGGCGCTTTGGGAGACGCCGTCTCGCCCACCCTGGAAACTGCAGGCGTGAGTTCTCGGGGCGCTTGAAGCGGGAGATGGCCGGGGCGGCGTCTCCCACATCGCCACGACGACAAAAGGGACTACTTCTTCTTCAGCGGGACGAAGACGTCGATGCGGGTGCCCTTGCCGGGCTGGCTGTAAAGGTCGAACGTGCCGCCGATCGAGCTCACGCGATGCATCATGCCGGGCAGTCCATGCGACGCTCGCTTGGCCGCCTCGATACTCGCGATGCCCACGCCGTCATCGGCAATCTCCACCGTGAGGCCGTCGTCGGTGCGCTCCAGCGCGAGCTCGAGCACATGGGCCTGCGCATGCTTCACGATGTTGCTCACGCTCTCCTGCACCAGGCGGTAGAGCGCGATCTCGAGATCCGCGGGCAGGCGCTCCAGGTGCTCGCTCACCCTCAGGCGGCACTCGATCCCGGCCGCGCGGCAAGCTTCCTCCACGTACCACTGCAACGCCGAGGCGAGCCCGAGGTGGTCGAGGAGCGAGGGGTGCAGGGCCTCGATGATGCGGCGTTTGAGGTCGATGCCGTTGTCGATCATCGAGCCCAGGCGGCGGATGCGGTCGCCGGTCTCGGGCTCGCTTCCCAATCGGCTCTCGAGCCAGGCCAGGTCCATCTTGGCGGGTGTGAGAATGCCGCCCAGCGCGTCATGGAGCTCGCGGGCGAGCAACGCCTTCTCGCGCTCTGAATCGGTCTGCAGGAAGCTCAGGAGCGAGCCCCGCTCGCGCAGGCGCTCTTCCATCGATCTCTGCAGCGCGGCTTGCTGTGCCGCCAGCGTTCGCAGCTCGGCAAGAGTGGCGCGCAGCGCGTCGGAGCCTGTAGCGCCCCGGGCGGCTGCATCGTCAGCCTGAGCGAGCGTGGCGGAAAATTTTTCCGAAAGCGCGTCGAGCGACTGCGCTTCGCCCGGGCTCGCCTTCGGCGGGTCAGCGGGCTTGCGAAGTAGGGGTCGAGGGACGCTCATCGGGAAGGAGAAAAACAGAACAGCTCGCTGCGGGTGATCCGACCGAGCCTGAAAAACGCGGGCGGACACCGTGGGGGATCTTACCCCACGGTGCCGCCACGATTACTGCTCGATACTAGTCGCGAACGACGCGATTGCCGTCGACGCGCACGCGATCGCCGACGCGGATTCCATAGAGCGAATCCTGCGCGAAAGTCGCTTCGCGGCCGTCGCGCAGCTGAACCGTCACGCGATAGTGCTCGTCGCCGTCGCGGCGCCTCTCCAGCTCGTTGCCGACCACGGCACCGCCGATTGCGCCGGCCACCGTCGCGACATCATTGCCCCGACCGCTGCCGACCTGGTGGCCGAGCACGCCACCCACGATCCCGCCGACAACCGCGCCGGCGCCGGTGGAGCCGCCACGGCCGCGCACCACATCGATGGCGACCACGCGGCCGAAGTCGTTGTAGGCACCGTTGGCGGCATACGGGCCGGGAGTGTATCGCGGTGCGTTGTACGAGGTGTCGTAATAGGGATCGCTTGCGCAGGCGGAAACGCCGAGCGCGAGCGCCACTGCGGCAACATTTCGAACTTTGATCATTGCGGACTCCTTAGGCGGAGCGTCGGAAGACACCCATGAGCAGGGAGACCACGAACGCCACGAGGAAGATGAAGAACAGGATCTTGGCGATGCCCGCGGCACCGGCGGCGATGCCGCCGA
>JBKJTM010000522.1:0-3302 GCA_046590805.1 Usitatibacter sp. | reverse complement strand
CATCTACCAGGCGCGCTTCATGCGCTACCTGCAGCATCGCGGGCTCGCGAAGGCCGCGCAGTCGGCGAATGCGACATCCCGCAAGGTGTGGTGCTTCGTGGGCGACGGCGAGATGGACGAGCCCGAATCCATCGCCGGCCTGGCAATGGCGGCGCGCGAAGGCCTCGACAATCTCATCTTTGTGGTGAACTGCAACCTGCAACGCCTCGACGGCCCGGTGCGCGGCAACGGCTCGATCGTGCAGGAGCTCGAGGGCCTGTTCGCCGGCGCCGGCTGGAACGTGATCAAGCTGCTGTGGAGTGGCGATTGGGACCCGCTGTTCGCGCGCGACACGCACCAGTGGCTGGAGAAGCGCTTCCTCGAGACCGTCGATGGCGAGTTCCAGACCTACGCGGCCACGGGCGGCGCGTTCAACCGCGAGCACTTCTTCAACAAGTATCCGGAGCTGAAACAACTCATCGCGCACCTCTCCGACGACGACATCGACCGCCTGCGCCGCGGCGGCCACGACCCGGTAAAGATCTTCTCCGCCTACTGGCATGCGGTGAGTCATGCCGGGCAGCCGACGGTGATCCTCGCCCAGACCAAGAAGGGCTACGGCATGGGCACCGCCGCGCAGGGGCGCATGACCACCCACCAGCAGAAGAAGCTCGACAGCGACCAGCTGCTCGCCTTCCGCGACCGCTTCGCCCTCCCCCTCACCGACGAGCAGTGCGACAGCTGCGCCTTCGTGCGGCCGGCGCGGGATACGCCCGAGATGGCGTACCTGCACGCGCGCCGCGAGAAGCTGGGTGGCTATCTGCCGGCGCGTGAGTCGAAGTGCGATTCGCTCGCCACACCCGCCGCAGCCACGTTCGCCAGGTTCGCGCTCGAGGCGGCCGGCAAGGACATGTCCACGACGGTCGCGTTCGTCCGCATGGCGGGTGCGCTCCTCAAGGACACGGTGCTCGGCAGGCGGGTGGTGCCGATCATCGCCGACGAGGCGCGCACCTTCGGCATGGCCGACCTCTTCCGCCAGATCGGCATCTATTCGCCCATCGGCCAGCTCTACCAGCCGGAGGACTCCGCGCAGCTCTCCTATTACAAGGAGGCGGTCGAGGGCCAGATCCTCGAGGAAGGCATCAACGAGGCGGGCGCGCTCGCGTCCTGGCTCGCCGCGGCGACCAGCTACTCGACCCACGGCGTCGCGATGCTGCCGATGTACATCTACTACTCGATGTTCGGCTTCCAGCGCGTCGGCGACGAGATCTGGGCCGCGGCCGACTCGCGCTCGCGCGGCTTCCTCTTCGGCGCCACCGCGGGCCGCACCACGCTCTCGGGCGAGGGGCTCCAGCACCAGGACGGCTCAAGCCATCTCGTCGTCTCGACCATTCCCAACTGCCGCGCCTACGATCCCTGCTTCGCCTACGAGCTGGCGGTGATCCTCGAGGACGGCATGCGGCGGATGCTCGCCGAGCAGGAGGACGTCTTCTACTACGTGACCCTGATGAACGAGAGCTATGCGCAGCCGTCCATGCCCGAGGGCGCGGCCGAGGCAATCCTGCGCGGAATGCATCGGATTCGCGAGGCGAAGGGCGCGAGAGTGCGACTACTCGGCGCGGGCACGATCCTGAACGAGGTTGCGGCGGCGGCCGAGCTGCTGGAGAAGGACTGGCAGATCCCGGCCGAGGTGTATTCGGTGACCAGCTTCACCGAGTTACGGCGCGAAGGGATGGCTGTGTCTCGAGCAAGGCGTCTCCCCGGCGAAGGCCGTCTCCCCGGCGAAGGCCGTCCCGGCGAAGGCCGTCCCGGCGAAGGCCGTCCCGGCGAAGGCCGTCTCCCCGGCGAAGGCCGTCTCCCCGGCGAAGGCCGTCTCCCCGGCGAAGGCCGGGGCCCAAGCTCCTGGATCGAGACCCAGCTCCCCAGGACCGGCACCCCTGTCATCGCCGCCAGCGACTACGTGACTGCCGTCGCCGACCTGATCCGGCCGTGGATTGCCGACGAGTACGTGACGCTCGGCACCGACGGCTTCGGCCGCAGCGACACGCGTGCCCACCTGCGGCGCTTCTTCGAGGTCGACCGCCAGTCGATCGTGCTCGCCGCGCTCGCGGCGCTGGGTGACAAGCGCGCGAAGGAAGCCGCGCAGCGCTACGGGATCGACACCGGAAGCGAGCCGCCCTGGACGCGATGAACAGGATCGCCGCGTTTCTCTCCGCCTTGCTCGCCGGCTGCGCCTCTCCGCCGCCGGCCGATGTCGCGAAGATGAAGCCACTCTCGGAGCTGCTCGAATCCTCGCCCGCCTCCGACTGGCGCCGCATCGATCCGGAGAACACGCTCTACATGGAGTTGCCGGGCGGGCGCGTGGTGATCGAGCTCGCCCCCGCGTTCGCGCCGCAGCACGTGGCGAATATCCGCACCCTGGTCGCGGCGCGCTACTTTGACGGCCTCGCGATCGTGCGCGCCCAGGATAACTACGTCGCGCAGTGGGGGGACCCCGACGAGCAGAACCCGAAGGACCTGGGCGCCGCCAGAAAGACGCTGGCCCCCGAGTTCACCCGCGCGAGCGCCGCGCTCGCCTTCGCCCCGCTCCCCGATCGCGACACCTACGCGGAGGCCGGCCACGCGATGGGCTTTCCCGCGGCGCGATCGGGCGACCGGGCGTGGCTGGTGCACTGCTACGGGATGGTCGGGGCGGGACGCGCGAACGAGGCCGACTCCGGCAACGGCGCCGAGCTCTACGCGATCATCGGCAACGCGCCGCGGCTCCTCGACCGCAACGTGACGCTGGTCGGGCGGGTGGTTCGCGGCGTCGAGCTGCTCTCCACACTCCCGCGTGGCACCGGCGCGCTCGGCTTCTACGAGAAGCCCGGGCAGCGCACGCCGATCCGCCAGGTGCGCTTCGCGAACGACGTCCCCGCGGCCGAGCGCGTCGAGCTCGAGGCGTTGAAGACCGATAGCGGGACCTTCCACCAGCTGGTCGAAGGGCGGCGCTTTCGCAAGGACGACTGGTACAAGGAACCGGCGGGCCACGTCGACGTGTGCAATGTCCCGCTGCCGGTACGCAACCCCAAGTGACGACGGAGAACCGATGAACGCACCGACTTCCCCCATCGCGGGGCGCATCGCCGACATGCGCAATGCGCTCGCGCGCCATGGCCTCGCCGCCTTCGTGGTGCCATCGTCGGACCCGCATCTTTCCGAGTACCTGCCCGAGCGCTGGCAGGGACGGCGCTGGCTCTCGGGCTTCAACGGCTCGGTGGGCACGTTCATCGTGGCGCCGGACTTCGCCGGTCTCTGTGTGGATAGCCGCTACTGAGTCCAGG
>JBKJTM010000427.1:0-8859 GCA_046590805.1 Usitatibacter sp. | reverse complement strand
CAATCCGGGCGCAACGCGCGCCTTGCAATCTACGTCGAGCCGGGCAAGCTCGACCAGTGCGGCTTCGCCATGAAATGCCTCAAGGACTCGATGAAATGGGACGAGGACGTTTTTGGCCTGGAACTCGATCTCCACCAGTACATGATCGTCGCGGTCGGTGACTTCAATTCGGGCGCGATGGAGAACAAGGGCCTCAACATCTTCAACACCAAGTACATCCTGGCGCGCGCCGACACGGCGACCGACTCCGACTACCTGGGAGTGGATCGCGTCGTGGCGCATGAGTATTTCCACAACTGGACCGGCAACCGCGTGACCTGCCGGGACTGGTTCCAGCTCTCGCTCAAGGAAGGCCTCACCGTCTATCGCGACCAGGAGTACGGCGCCGACGAGTACTCGCGGCCGGTGGCGCGCATCCAGGAAGTGCGATCGTTGCGCGAGCGGCAGTTCCCGGAGGACGCCGGCCCGATGGCGCACGCGGTTCGTCCGGATTCCTACGTCGAGGTGAATAACTTCTATACCTCCACCGTTTACGAAAAGGGCGCGGAGGTGGTGCGAATGTACGCCACCATCTTCGGCAAGGAGGGCTTTCGCCGCGGGATGGATCTCTATTTCCAGCGCCACGACGGACAGGCGGTGACCTGCGACGACTTCCGCGCGGCGATGTCGGATGCCAACGGCAAGACCGACCTCGAACAGTTCGCCCGCTGGTACTCGCAGGCCGGCACGCCGGTGGTCGAGTGCGCGGGGGTATTCGATGCCGAGGCGAAGACCTATCGACTGCGCGTGAAGCAGTCGTGCGAGCCTACGCCCGGGCAGGCCACGAAGCAGCCCTTCGTGATCCCCCTCTCGATTGGCCTTGTCGACTCCGAGGGCCGCGACATCGAGCTCGATGTCGAGGGGCCGGTGTACGCGCCCGCGGGTCCGGCGCACCCCGGGACCGCGATCCTCGAGGTGACTCGGGCCGAGCAGGAGTTTGTATTCAAGGGCGTGGACGTTGAGCCGGTTCCATCGCTGCTGCGCGGCTTTTCCGCCCCGGTTCACATCCGCTGCGAGTACAGCGACGAAGATCTCACGCACCTGATGGCCCACGACTCCGACGCGTTCGCGCGCTGGGAGGCGGGACAGGCCGCGATGACGCGCATCCTGCTGCAGGGCGTGAAAGACATCCAGGCAGGCCGCGCGATGACGGTTCCGCAGGGCTTCGCCGAGGCGGTGGGGCACATCCTCACCTCGGGCTCGCGGGATCCCGCGTTCGCGGCCGAGTGCCTGCAATTGCCGAGCGAGACGCAGCTGGGCGAATGCATGGAGATGACTGACCCCGAGGCTATCCACCTCGCGCGCCGGCAGTTCATGCGCGACATCGCCAGCAAGTACCGCACCCGCTTCGAGGCCGCGTTCCGTCACTTCACCACGCCAGGCCCCTTTTCGCCCGACGCAACCTCGGCCGGCCGCCGGGCGCTGCGCAACGCCGCGCTCGCGTACGTCACCACCATCGATGACGGTACCTCGCGGGCGCTGGCGTTCCTCGAGTTCCGCCGCGCCGAGAACATGACCGATGCCATGGCGGCGCTGGTGTGCCTCTCGAACTGCGCCGGGGCCGAGCGCGACCGGGCGCTCTCGATGTTCCACGACAAGTGGAAGGACGAGGCGCTGGTGGTGGACAAGTGGTTCAGCGTGCAGGCGACCTCGATACTGCCCGGCGCGCTCGAGCGCGTGAAGGCGCTCACCGCGCACGAGGCGTTCGACGTGAAGAACCCCAATCGGGCGCGGGCGTTGCTGCACGCGTTCGCGATGAGCAACCCGCGGCATTTTCATGCCGCGGATGGCGACGGCTATCGCTGGGTGGCCGAGCAGGTGGTGGCGCTCGACCGGCTCAATCCGCAGGTCGCCTCGCGTCTCGCGCGGGCCTTCGACCGCTGGAAGAAATACGACCCCGTGCGCCAGGGCCACGCCCGCGCGGCGTTGGGGTCGATCCGCGATGCGCAGGGATTGTCGCCCAACGTGGCCGAGGTTGTCGGCCGCGCGCTGGGCTAGCTAGGCAGCCTCCCAAAAAAGCAAAAAGCCCCGGAAAGGGGCTTCTTCCTTCGAGCTGGCCGCGAGGCCAGTCGAGTCAATTCTTCTTGATCGCCTCGAGCATCTTGAAGATGCCCTTGGGCGCGCCCTGGAAGAGGCGCTTGAACATCTTCGGCAGGCAGCGGCGCTCCAGGGTGTTGCGACGGACTCGTTTGCGTTCAGCCATGAAAACCTCCGGAATCGAACCCGTAATTATACCGTACCCCCCCTCAATTCAGGAGTTTGGCGTTGCCGTCGACGATCTCGGCCGGGGCGCGGGTACTGTCGGCGCGCACGATCTCACCCCTAGCGCGGGAAAGGCCGTTCTCGAAGACCCCTTCGAAGCGGCTGCCGTCCTGGAACCAGAAGACCCCCTTGCCCTGCGGCTGTCCCTGGCGTAGCTCCCCCTCGTACTTGAGTCCGGAGCCGTAGTAGTAGGTCCCCTGCCCGCTCAACTCACCGCCGGTGATCTCGCCTTCGTAACGGTCGCCGTTGGAGAAGTGGTAGATGCCGCGGCCCTGGGGCTTGCCGTCGGCGAACGGCGCCTCGATCCGGTCACCGTTCTTGTTCACGTAGCGGCCCCGGCCCTGGAGCCTGCCCTGGTCCATCTCGCCTTCGTAACGGTCGCCGGTCGCGAAGCGATAGACGCCGACGCCGTGCGGCTTGCCGTTGGTAAAGCTGCCCTCGAATACATCCCCGTTCTTCGCCACATACGTTCCGCGGCCGATGATCACGCCGGCCTTTACCTCCCCCTCGTACGTGTCGCCGTTGGCGAACTGGTACTTGCCGCGGCCATCGGCGCGATCGGTGGCGAACGTGCCCTCGTAACGATCGCCGTTCTCCCACACGTAAGTGCCGCGGCCCTGTTTGATGCCGTCGCTGAACTCGCCGTCGTACTTGAACGACTTGGATACGTATTCGCCCTTGCCGTGGTAGCTCGACCCGCGCATCGCACCGCGATAGATGGCGCCGTCGGCGAAAGCGATCTCGCGGACGCCGGGCGCGACCTCCCGGCCCGGCTGGTTGTCGGGGGGTCTGGGCAAGGGAGCCGCGAGCGCTGGCGGCGCGGCAGTCGCGAGCGCGTTGCCGGAGGGGGAAACAGGGGGCGCCGGAACACTCGCTGGAACCGGCGGTATCGAGGAGGTTGCAGCCCGACTCGAGGGCGGCGCGGCCGCGACCAGCAGCGGTGCGGTTGCAGCGGGGGGAGCAGCAGTCGCTTGCGGCGGGGCCGCGGGCCGGGCGGCCTCGTCGGACCTCGGCGCCGCTGCTGACGGCAGGGGGGCGGGGTCGCGCATCAGAGGCGGGGGTGCGGCCGCCGGCTGCTCGCGAGGCGGCTCGGCCGAGGATTGCGCCTGCGCGGCGGGCCTCGCCTCGCCCGCGACGCGCGTGGGCCTCAGCAGCGAGTCGAGGCGGTTGCGCGCGAGCGAGCTGAAGTTGCCCTTGGGATACTTCTCGAGATAGGCCTGGATATCGTCGGCACGGTTGGAGTCCCTCACGCTGATCCAGAACTCGCGCTCGATCTGCAGCGTGATGTCGGCGCTTGGGCCAGCGGCGGGCCCCTGGGCGGTGGCACCGCGGCCCGAGGCCGCGAACACGAAGTCGCCCTTGAGCGATGACGAGTCCCACGGCGTCTGCAGCTTGCGGGTCTCGCGCTCCACGCCTTCGCGCACGCGCTTGAACATGATCTCTACCGGCAGGTCGGGCACCTTGATGTTCTGCAGGATGTGCGTGGTGTAGATGCCGTTGCGGCGGAAGCCGTCGGCGGCGACCGAGCCCGGCGCGGTGGCGTACGCGATCAGGGTTCCTGAGGGCGCGCTCATCTGGGCAAGTCCCGTCTGGGTGAGCTTGAAGCTCGCCGCGAACGGGTTGTCGCGGCAGGCGTCGAGGATCAGGAAGTTGAAGCGCGTACGCGCCTTCTCCATGCGGTCGAACACCTGGCTCACGTCCACCGAGAAGAAGGTCACGTCTTCCTCGGAGCCCATCGCCGCGTCGATCGGGATCAGGTAATTGCGATCCTTGAACTGCATCGCGTGGCCGGCGAAGAAGAAGAGCGCCGCCTCGGCGCCGTCGAGCGCCTGCCCGAACTCGCGTATCGCCTCGATCATGTCCTTGCGGGAGGCATTCTCGCGCACGATGACCCTGAAGCCCAGCTCCTTCAGGGCATCGCCGAGATCCTTCGCGTCGTTCGCGGCGTTGCGAAGCGGGGTCGTGGCGTACTGGTTGTTGCCGATGAGGAGCGCCACGCGCTCCGCAGCCGAGGCGGACGCGGCCAGCAGGCAGCCGGCCAAGAGCCCGGCCATCTGCATCACGAAGCGATTTACCCGGGACTCCCCTTGTTCCATGCCCTTGCGGCCGCCCATTTCGTGGAGCGAAAAATTATCGCTCAAACGGAGCGCTCCAGGGGCCCTAACGGGCCAGGGCGAGCAGCTGCGGAAGGTCGGGGCGCTCCCGGGCGAGAGCGGCCCAGGCCTCGCGCGCGTCTTGCTGTGCGCCGAGATCCTGCAGGAGGAACGCGTGCAGGACGCGATCGGGGAAGCTCCGGGCGCCGGTGCGCGACTTCTCCGCCCGCGCCACCGCGTCCGCGGGAAGGGTCTCGAACTTCGCATCCGCCACCACCCCCTTGGGCGTCATCAGCGTCCAGGTGTACCGCGTGGCGGGCGAGAGCTTGACCGGGGCGGGCGAGGTGTTCGGCAGCACCTTGGCCTTCCACACTTCCCTGCCGGCCTCGTCCTGGATGCGAACCATCGCGCCGTCCATGGCGGGGTCGCGCTTCCAGCGCAGGACGGGGCGCAATGTCGCCAGGCGCGCGTCGACAGGGTACTCGAGCACCGTGGCCGCAGGCGCCGGCAGGGCCAATCCGCGCATGCGCACGCTGGCTGTGGCGGCCTGCGATACGCGCGTGATCACGCCCGGATCGGGAAGGATCGTCACGGCCCGCCTCACCGGAGCGATGCCCTTCTCCTTCTTCACCTCCGAGGCCGTGACCAGGTACTCGCCGGGACCGGCGATGGTGAACTCGGAGCCTGAGGCGGCGAAGGTGATGGCCGCGCTGGCGCCGCTGCCCAGGAGCAGGCGGGTGCCGGGCGCGAGCTCGGCGAGGAAGCTGAGCTGGCCGTTGCCCTCGATGGTGGCGTTGCCGCGAAGGTCCGCGACGAACGCGACGTTGGCCGCCTGCGCGCCGCAGCAGAATGCGACCAGCAGCCAGGCCAGGGCGCCGCGCATCACTTCGCCATTGCGGAGAGCTCGGGCAGGTCGGAGCGCTCCTGCGCCAGCTTCGCCCAGGATTCACGCGCTTCCTGGGTGGCGCCCATCTCGTGCAGCATCAAGGTGAAGAGCAGGCGGTCGGAGAATTCCGCCCTGTCGGACGGGCGGCGTTTCTCGACCTGCTGCAGCGCGTCGGCCGATACGGTGCGGAAGCGTCCCGAGCCGATCTCGTTGCCGCCGACCGCATAGGTCCACGCATAGTCGGTGTCGGGTTTGAGGCGTGTAGGCAGGCGATGGCTGCCTCCCGACGCCTTGCCGACGTAGAGAGGCTGGTCCTGTCCGACCACGTGGAGGGAGAGCTCGCCCGGCTGCTTGGCGTCGTCGACGCGCCAGCGGAAAGTGGGCTGGAGCGTGGCGACATGTCCCTCGGTCGGGAAGAGGAGCCTTGCCGCGGTCTCATCCTTCGGCTTGGCGAGCGAGCGCATGCGCACGCTCGCGGCGGAGGTCTGGGCCACCTGCACCAGCACCTTGTTGCTCGCGCGCCACTCGGTGCTGCGGACGGTCGGCGGCATCGGGGTCGAGCCTGAAATATCGACATCCTTCACGTGGTACTCGGCGGGGCCGCGAAGGACGTATTCCTTGCCCGTGGCGATGAACATCACCTGCGCGAGCGACTCCTTGCCGACGTTGATGCGCTGGCCCTTGGCGAGTTCGGACAGCAGCAGCGGCCGGGCATTGCCGTCGACCGCCACCTCTCCCTTCATGTTGGTGATGAACGCGATGGCATCGGCGGCGATCGCCGGCGAGGTGGCCGCGACGATGGTCACGAGGAAGATGCGCTGGATCGTTTTCATTGGACAGCCTCCACTTCCATGGCTTCCGGCGCGGTGCGCGCCGTACGAATTCCCCAGACGTTCACCGGGCTGTGGCCCTTCACGTTGTGGCTGCCCAGAGGGTCGAAGTGGAATCCCTCGCCCATCCGGTTCACCACGGACTCGGTGATCACGATCTTGCGCCCCAGCTCCTTGGTGAGGCCCTCCACGCGCGCGGCGACGTTAACGGCATCCCCGATCGCCGAGTAGTTGTGTCGCTCCGAGGAACCGATGTTGCCGACGGTCACGGTACCGTAGTTGATGCCGATCCCGATCACCAGCGTCGGCAGCCCTTCGCTCGCGAACTGGCGGTTGAGCTGGTCCAGCTCCGCCATCATCGCCAGCGCGCACTTGACCGCGTCGCCGCAGGGATCGGCCGATCTTTTCGGCGCCCCGAACAAAACCATCATGCCATCGCCGATGAACTTGTCAACGGTGCCATCGTAGCGGTGGACAGCATGCACCATCCCGTCGAAATAGCGCTGCAGAACCGTCGTTACAACTGTAGGGGGCATCTTCTCGGAAAGCGTTGTGAAATCCCGCACATCGCTGAAAAGGACGCAGATCTCGGCCTGCTGGCCGCTGAGGCCCGGCGTGAGCCCTCCAGCGAGCATCTCGCTCATCACCGCCGGGCTCACCTGGCCGGCGAAGGACTGCTTGAGGCGCACGCGTTCCACCACCGCCTCGACCGCGTCGAAGACGCCGCGGGCCACCAGCGCCGCCCAGAACGCAGTGGTCACCGTGGCCAACGGCAGGATTAGGCCGGGGGCCAGAATCGTCGCAAGACTTGCGCCCAAGAGGAGCACCGGCACGATGGCCGCGGCCAGCAGCATGAAGCCCGGCCGGGCGCTCGCCAGGACCGCCAGCGCAGCCGCCACCACGAGCAGCCACTCGAGTGTTTCGGGCAGCGTATGCAGCAGTCCTCCCGCGAAGTGGCTGCGCAGCACCTGCGCATGGATGAGGACGCCGGGCTGGCTGTACGCAAGCGCGCCGCCGGCGGCGTCGGGATCCTCGGCGAGGAGCTTCACCGGAAGCGGCCAGCGATCGGTCTTGCGGGTGATGTTGCCTACCAGGACGACGCGATCGCGAAACGCGGCGGCAAGCTGCGCGTCGTCGTATGACGGGACGACGTGCATCGGGATGTAGCGCAGTGGCACGCCCAGGCTGTAATCGATGTATCCCTCGCCGACCGGCACCCCGAGCGGTCGCAGGATCTGCCCCGCGAGAGTCGGCACCGGATCCGCGGTCTGGGAGAGGAGGCGCTCGCCAAAGCGCCGCGACACGCCATCGGGATCCTTCACCTGCTGGTCGATCCCGAGGTTTCCCGGTCCGAGGATCGCGCGATAGTTGGGCTGCACCGGTGTGAGCTCGCCGCGCGCATTCACCGTCTGCACGTACACGAGGCCGGTAGCGCGCTTGAGGTCCAGCAGCCCCCGCATCATCGCGAGGTCCAGGCCGGGCGTGATGTTGTCGAAGGATCGCTCGGGCGGCACCACGTCGACGCCGACCGCCCTGGGCTTCGCCCTGGCGAGCGCGTGGGAGAGCGCGGCGAAGTGGCGATGCCAGAGCGCGATCGGCTCGGTGAACACGCTCTCCGTCTGCTCGTCGATGCCGATGAGCACGATGTCGTTGGCGACAGGACGCGGGTAGAACGTGCGCAACAGGCGCATCTGCCAGTCGTACGCGAGGCGCTCCGCGCTCGCCAGGGCCGATTCCGAAGGCGACGGCAGCAGGCTCGCGGCAGCCACCGAAATCATCACCACCGAAAACAGGAAGGCGCCCTTCAACCGTGCCGAGGCGCGCACGCGCTCCCAGAACGCGGCGACAACAGGGACGACGGAGGCTTGCGCTGCGGCGATGTGGGGCTCCCGGACGTGAACCGATCAATCCACTTTTGCCGCTATTCTAGCGGCGCCGCCCATATCCGCCTCCACAAATGCAAACGCCCAAGGGAAGGGGTGGGGCCAACGCGCTATGGTCGCGTAGCTCGCGCCGCGCGCCTGGGACGCGGCAACGGGCGCTGCCAGGCTTCCCGCGTGTTCGTGCGGCACCGCACGGTCCGCCGCAGGATTTGCGCGTAAGGTCGCTGCACGGATTTGACAACATCTATTGCCTTCCCTTTCAATACGATTCTGATTGCTTGAACCGCCCTTGGATACGCTCCAACGCGTGCGTGCGTCGACCCGCGCGCTCCACGAACGCCTGGAAGGCCGGCTCCCGCTGCTGTCGCCGACGCTCGCGCTGCCCGAATACAGGCGACTGCTCGCCGCCTTCCACGGGTTCTACCAGCCGCTCGAGGCGCAGCTCGATCCGATCGCCGCGCGCATCGCGAGCCTCGATTGGCCCCAGCGCCGGAAGACGCATCTCCTCGAAGCCGATCTCGCGGTGCTGGGCGCCGCCACCGACGCCGTGAACGCCCTGCCGGCATGCGGCCGATTGCCATCTCCCTCCGACGAGGCCGGAACGCTCGGCTGCCTCTACGTGCTCGAGGGCGCGACCCTGGGCGGGCAGGTCTCACTGCGGGCACTAAAAAAAACGCTGGGCATCGATGGCGCGAGCGGCGCCGCTTTTTTCTCGAGCTACGGGAACGAGGTGGGGCCGCGTTGGCGCCGCTTCCTCGCGTGCTTGGCCACCCTAGAGCGCGCCGACGAGATCGATACGGCCGCGCGCGTGGCGGCGCAGACATTCCAGTTGCTCGAATCGTGGCTTGCCGAACGCGAGGTGCTCG
>JBKJTM010000174.1:0-14022 GCA_046590805.1 Usitatibacter sp. | reverse complement strand
AAAACACCTGCGTGCGCGTGTACGCCGCGGTGATCGAGGGCATGTTTCCGGGGGACGAGGAGCTGCACTTCCGGCTGCCATACCAGATGCATAGCGAGGATCTGCTCCGCGATCTGCTCGCCAATGGCCGCTTCGAGCCCCGCAAGCTCGAGAGGGTCAGGATTCCGGTGGAAGGTGTGACGGCACACGACGTCGCGACCGGGCAGGTGCGCGGGACGCCTCGAGGTCTGCTCCTCGCCAAGCGCGGCGTGGACTTCGATGTCGCCATTGACAAGGTCACTGCCGCCCTCGAGGCCGCGGGCGGCACGGGGACGAGCTTCCGCACGAGCTGCCAGGTGATCGCCGTCGAGGCTGTGACGCATTCACCTGGGCTTTAGGCAAGACTCTCCAGCACGAGCGAACGCGCATTCACCTTTGCGCCGATGCGCGCGAGCAGCAGGAACGAGCCGACGAGCTTGCGGTGCAGGAAGATGGTCACGGGCGGCGGGGCACGCATCAGCCCGCGGCGCACCGCGAGGTCGTAGCCGAGATCGCGCATGCGGGCCGGGAGGTCCGAGGCGGGAAAGTCGTAGAGACCATCGTGACGCAGCGGCTCGCAGGCGAGGAAAATCATGTCCACCGCCGCTTCCACGCGCTCCGGGGCGTCGTCGGCCGTGATGTACCCGATGCGCTCCGCCTCCCGCGCCGCGCGGGTACGATCGTTCTCGATCACCGCGCGGGTGATGCGCTCGTACTTCGCCACTAAATCCTTGTCGAAGCGGCGCGTGGCCCCGAAGTCGAGCAACACCACGCGCCCGGTGGCGGGCTGATACAGATAGTTGGCGAAGTTGGGATCGGTCTGCATCACGCCGAACTCGAAGAGCTCGCGGAAGACCAGGCGCTCGAGGACGGTGCCGACGGCGTTGCGTTTGCGCGGCGATTCCCGGCTCACGCTCTCGAGGGGCTCGCCCTCCATGAAGTCCATCGCGAGGATGCGCTGGGTGGTGAGATCCCAGTGGACGCGCGGGACGGCGAGCAGGGGCTCGCCGCGCACCAGCTTGGCATAGGCCTCGACGAAGCCGCCCTCGGCCTCGTAATCCGCCTCCTGGGCGAGCTGCCGCTTGGTCTCCGCGGCGGTGGCGGTGACGTCAATGCCGAGCGGCAGCAGGTTGAAGAGCCGCAGCAGCACCGCGACGTTGTCCACGTCGCTCGCGATCGAGCGCGCCACGCCGGGGTACTGGATCTTGATCGCGAGGTCGCGGCCGTCGTGCGCGATGGCGCGGTGCACCTGGCCGATGGAGGCGGCTGCCACCGGCTCCATGTCGAAGCGCTGGAAGCGCTTCTCCCATCCCTTGCCGTACTCGCGCCCGAGCACGCCGCGCAACTGGCGCTCCGGCATCGGGGCGGCCTGGGCGCCCAGGATGGAGAGCGCCTGCGCGAACTCCGGGGGCAGGAGCTCCTCGCCCTGCAGCGACAGGATCTGGCCGAGCTTCATGGCGGCGCCGCGCATGTTGGCGAGCCGCGACGCCAGACGCTTGGCGGTGGCACCCGTGAGCAGCGCCGCGCCGAAATCCGGTGCCTGCCCGCGCGAGAGGCGCTTCACGCCTTCGGCGGCGGCACCCATGGCGAGCTCACCGGCGGCGAGGCCGATTCGCATCAGGCGACCGAGGCGGGTCTGGGGGACTGGGGCGGCGGGCGGCTTGGGCATCGTCCTTCATTGTCCCTTGCCTGGGGCCCGAGCGGCCCGCCGTTACATCACTTCGAAGGCGGCTTCTTCGCCAGCCGCTCCTTCAGTTCCGCGAAGGGATTGTGCGTGGTGACCCGGTGCGCACTGGTGGCGGCACTGCTGCCTTGTCCGGTCGCCGCATCCAGCTGCTTCTGATGCTCGTTGTCGTGGCAGTAGACGCACAGCAGCTCCCAGTTGCTGCCGTCGGGCGGATTGTTGGCGTGGTTGTGGTCCCGATGGTGGACGGTGAGCTCGCGCAGGTTGGCGCCGGCGAACTCGCGGGCGCAGCGCCCGCAGATCCACGGGTAGAGCTTGAGCGCCCGTTCCCGGTAGCTCGATTCGCTCATCGCCAGCTCACGCGGCGACCGCGGCCTTGCGGGGAGCGGGAGCCCGCAGCGCATCCATCGCCGCCTCGATCCCGCCCCGCGCGTGCGGGACGCCCGCTTCGGCAAGTGCCAGCTCGATCGCCGCGAGGGCGCCGAGCAGCATGGGCTCATTCAGGTCACCCATGTGGCCGATGCGGAATACGCGTCCCTGCAGCGCTGCGAGGCCGCGGCCGAGCGCCACGCCGTAGCGATCCGATGCGATCGCGCGCACCCGGTCGGCATCGTGGCCCGCCGGCATCAGCACCGCGGTGAGCGAGTCCGAGGCGTGGTCGGCCTCAAGCGAGTAGATCTCCACGCCGCCGCCCTGCCCCCAGTGGCGCACGCAGGCGCGGGTGGCGTTCGCGAGACGCCGGTGGCGGGCGAAGACGTTCTCCAGTCCCTCCTCCTCGATCATGTCGAGGGAAGCTTCGAGGCCGAAGAAATGCGAGATGGGGGGCGTGCCGCAGAAGGCGACCTGCCGGCCGTTCTCGATCATCGGGCGCCAGTCCCAGTAGCGTCGTGGGTTGCGGGCTGTTTGCGCCGCTTCCCACGCGCGCGCGTTGATCGCGGTGAAGGCCATCCCCGGCGGCAGCATGAGGCCCTTCTGCGAGCCGCCGATCACCAGGTCCACGCCCCATTCATCCATGCGGAAGTCGTACGAGGCGAGCGACGAGATCGTATCGACGAGATAAAGCGCCGGATGTCCCAGGCGGCTCATCGCCGCGCGCACCTCGGCCACGGGATGGCGGATGCCGGTCGCGGTCTCGTTCTGGATCAGCATCACCGCCTTGATCGCGCCCTTGGCATCGGCTGCCAGGTGGCGCGCGACCGCCTCCGGATCGACCGGGCGCCGCTCTGTGGTGGCCACCAGTTCTACCTCCAGCCCGTACCGCTGCGCGGTGGTGGCCCAACGATCGGCGAAGAAGCCGGTCTGCGGCACCAGCACCTTGTCGCCGGGGGAGAAGAGGTTGGCGATGCTCGCGTCCCAGGCTCCGTTGCCCGAAGCCGCATAGGTGATGGCGAAGCCCTGCTTGGTCTTCAGCACGGCCTTCAGGCGCTCGAGCGAACGGTCGCGGAGGGCCACGAACTCCGGTGCGGTGAAGTCCACGGCCGGGCGCTGCATCGCCTGCAGCACCCGGTGCGGGATGTTGGTGGGACCGGGGTGCATGAAGAACTGCCAGCCGCGTGGGACGCTCATTACCATCTCCGTGGAGCAATTATCGTGATGATACCGGCGCACGATTACCGCGCAATATCGAGATACCGCCAGTTGGCCTGTTTGAACGGGTGCTTCTTGTAGCCCTTCACCCACGGTTGAACGAGATGCGTGCTGATGTGGTGCACGTGAAAGACCCAGGGCGCATAGACGAGCAAGAGCCGCGTCATCTCCTGGTAGAGCCGCGTGCGCTCGGGGGAATCCGGAAGCGTGCGCGTGCGCTCGAA
Source organism: Usitatibacter sp. (assembly GCA_046590805.1). GTDB lineage: Bacteria > Pseudomonadota > Gammaproteobacteria > Burkholderiales > Usitatibacteraceae > Usitatibacter. The sequence continues at coordinate 10,509 of JBKJTM010000174.1, read as the reverse complement.
CAACCGATCGAATGCCGCGAGCCGCATCCGCGAATCGTTGCTCTTGGCCGCGTTCGGGCCATAGAAAAGGCCCATCCAGAAATCCGCATCCGGGGAGCCCGCCGACCAGCTCAGGTTCCACATCTGCAGGGTGCCCGCGTTCGACTCCTTCACGAAGTCGGCGAAGCGTCCCTTCTTGAAGCGGATGCGCAGGCCGACGGCATCCATGGAGCGGCGCCACAGCTCATCGTACTGGCGGGACTCCTGGTCGGGGCGCGAGGCGAGCTCCAGCGCCAGCGGTGTGCCGTCGGGCCGCTCGCGATAGCCGTCGCCGTCGCGATCGATGAAGCCGAACATATCGAGCAGGGCCTTGGCCTTCGACGGGCTGTATTCGAGCGTCGGGCTACGGAACTCCGGGTCGTAGCCATCGACTCCCGGCGGGATCGGGCCCTGGGCCGGGATCGCCTGCCCCTTGCGAAGGATGCGGATCTCGTCGGGCATGTCGTAGGCGAGCGTGATCGCGCGGCGGAGAGCTACTTGGCCGGCCTCGTAGCCGCCCACGACCGGATCGTCGAAATTGAAATAGGTGTAGCCGGTGCGCGGCTGCAGCTCCGCGTGCATCCGGATGCCCCGCCTGGCGAGATAGGGCGCGAGCTCGCCCTGCGGTGCGACCACGTGGATGAATTCGTTCGGCAGCCATTGGATGACGTCGTGCTCGCCGTTCAGGAACGAGAGCCAGCGCGGCTGGTTCTCCTCGATGACATAGATCTCGATGCGGCCGATGAGGGGGAGCCGCTTGCCGCCGATGTCGCGGAGGATTTCTTCGTCCTCACTTCTCGCCCCGGCCTCACTTGTCGTCCCGGCATAGGCCGGGGCCCAATTGGGAAGCATCATCTCCCGGAACTCCGGATTCGCCTCCAGCACGATCTTGTGCCCGCGCGTCCAGTGCTTGAGGACATAGGGGCCGGTGCCCACGGGATGCGAGCCGATGTCGTCACCGTAGTGCTCGGCCACTTCCCGGGCGACGGCACCGAAGTACGTTTGCGCAAGGTTGTGGAGCAGCGTGTAATCCGGCTGTTTGAGCCGGAGGCGCAAGGTGTGGCGGTCGAGCACCTGCAGGCCGGGATAGGACGCGTCGTAGTCGAAGGGCTTGCCGCTGCCGACTGCGTGCTTGTTCGCCTCGTCGAGGCCGATGATGCGGCCCTCGATGAGGTACAGGTTCGGCGACTTCACCTTCGGGTCGAAGAACCTCAAGATGCTGTAGGCATAGTCGGCCGCGACCAGCTCGCGGCGCCTTCCCCTGAAGGCGGGGTCCGGCGTGAAGTAGATCGCCTTGCGGATGCGGAAGGTGTACGTCATTCCGTCGCTCGAGACTTCCGGCATCGACTCGAGCGTATTCGGCACGAGCTTCGCCGGCCGTGCGAGGTAGTCGTAGGTGAGCATCGGGTCGAGGAGCTGGTCCACGACCATGCTCGAGTACTGGTCCTGGTAGACGGCGGGATCAAAGGTCGCCTCGGCGATCTGGAAGGCGAAGCGCAGGACCTTTTTGTGGTCCGCGGCGTGGGCCGGCGCTGCAACGGCGGCCAGGATCACGCAGGCGGCGATGAAGCGAAGGATTGCGAAGCGGCGCATCCGATGGATCAGCTTGCCCTTCATCTGGCGGACGTCCATCGGCTCATCCGCGAACGGCGTAGACCCCATGATCGAGAAAGCGGATGCCGACGCGTTCACCATGGGGCCGCAGAACCCCGACCTCGCGGACGATGGCGAAGAGCTCTCCCGCCGCGGTCGCGAGCGTGTATTCGGAATGCGATCCCATGTAGGTTGCCGTCGCGATCGTGCCCGCCAGCGATTCAGCCGCATCGGGATCCACCAGCAGCACCGACTCCGGGCGGACCATGACGATGACCTCTCCATTGTCGAGGCTGCGCCGCGGGAGAGTAAGCGACATGCCTCCGAGCCGGACCGTCGCGTCCGCCCCGGGAGGGCCGCTCATTTCCCCGCGCAGTCGGCTCGCCTCGCCCATGAACGTGGCGACGAAGATGTCCGCCGGCGCTTCGTAGAGCTCCCGCGGCGTGCCGACTTGCGCGATCTCCGCGTTCCTCATCACCACGATGCGGTCCGAAACGGCGATGGCCTCACTCTGGTCGTGGGTGACATACACGACAGTGAGGCCGAGCTTCTGTTGCAGGCCACGAATCTCGTCGCGCATCGTGCGGCGCAGCCGCGCGTCGAGGTTGGACAAGGGCTCGTCGAAGAGGAGCACGTCGGGCCTCAGGACCAGGGCGCGTGCGACCGCCACGCGTTGCTGCTGCCCGCCGGACATTTCCGAGGTCAACCGGCTTCCGTAGCCTTCCAGCCCGACCGTCGCCAGGGTTTCCTCGGCGCGCTCGTAGGCGGCTTGCCTGGGAATGCCGCTTGAACGCAAGCCGTAAGCGACGTTCTCACGCACGTCCATGTGCGGGAAGAGCGCGTACGACTGGAACACCATCGAGACGTTGCGCTCGCCCGCGGACAGGTTGGTCACGTCACGCCCAGCGATGAATATCCTCCCCTGGCTCGCGCGCTCGAGGCCGGCGATGATCCGCAGCAGCGTGGTCTTCCCGCAGCCGGACGGCCCGAGCAGCGTGACCAGGCTTCCTGGCGTTATCGCGAGATCCAGCGGCTTCACCGCAGTCACCGCACCATAGCGTTTTCCGACGCCTTGGAGAACGACGCCCGCGGCGGTCCCCGGCGTCACGCTCATGCGAAGCCTCCGGCAGCGTCGGGCCGCTCGATCGGCGCCGTGCGGCGCCCGAGCCGGCGCTCGCCGACCAGCAGGTGTATCGCCCCGATCGCCAGCATCATCAAGACGATGAGGACGCTCGAGTAGGCGATCGCGATTCCATAGTCCCCGTTGATCGTGCGGTTGATGATGTAAACGGTAGCCATCTCATGCTGCGCCGACACCAGGAAGATGACCGCGCTTACCGTGGTCATCGCGCGGACGAACGAATAGACAAGGGCCGTGACGATCGCAGGCTTGATGAGCGGCAGGACGACCCGAGCCAGGGTGCGCGGTGTCGATGCTCGCAACACGGCGGAGGCCTCGTCGAGGTTGCGGTCGAGCTGGCTCAGCGCCGCCAGGCCCGAGCGCACGCCAACGGGGAGGTTGCGGAAGACGAAGCAGAGCACGAGGATCGTGGCGGTTCCGGTGAGCTCGAGGGGCGGCACATTGTAGGTGAGGATGTAGGCCACGCCGATTACAGTTCCGGGGACGCAGAAGGTCAGCATCAGGGCGAACTCCAGCGCCGAGCTGCCCCGGAATTGCTGCCGCGAAAAAATCCATGCCGCCACCAGGCCCAGGGCCGCGGTCAACGGAGCCGCCAGCGCTGCAAGCTGGACTGTGGTGAAGAACGATTGCCATGCGCCACCGGACCAGATGATGCCGCCCGTCCCCCACTCCACGGCGAACGCGCGTTCGAAATGCGACAGGGTGAACGACCAATCCCGGCCCCAGGTCTTCACGAAACCGCCGACCATGATCAGCGTATACAGGGCGATCGTGAAGACGGCGACCGGAATCGCGAGCGCAAACGCCGTGCGGCGCACCAGCGGCGGAAGCGGCTGGCGCACGCCCGAGTCGCCCTTCCCCGAGAGCGACGTGTAGAGCCGGCGGCCGACGATCGCGCGCTGGGCGAGGAAGGCTGCGAGAGCAAAGGAAAGCAGCACCAGCGCGAGGGTCGCGGCGCGGCCGAAATCCGCCTGGGCGCCCACGACCGCGAAGAATATTTCGGTGGAAAGGACGCCAAATGAGCCGCCGAGCACGACGGGATTGCCGAAGTCCGCAAGGCTCTCGATGAAAACGACGAGGAAGCCATTGGCGAGCCCTGGCAGCATGAGGGGCAGCGTGACTTTGAGGAAGGTGCGCATCCGTGACGCGCGGAGCGTCTCCGAGGCTTCCTCCACGGATGGCGAAATGCCTTCGACCACGCCGATCAATATCAGGAACGCGGTGGGCGTGAAGCTGAAAACCTGCGCGAGCCAGATACCGTTCATCCCGTAGATCCAGCGACCCATATCGACGTCAAAGAGCCAGGTCGAAGCCTGGTTCACCAGTCCCGAGCGCCCGAAGATCAGGATGAGGCCCATCCCGAGGACGAACGAGGGCGTGATGATAGGCATCACGGTGAGGACCCGTACGAGGCGGCGATAGCGGAAATCGGTGCGCACGACGATGAGGGCGAAGGCGAGGCCGAGCACGGTGCAGGTCGCCGCCGTGATGAGCCCCAGGGCGAGGCTGTTCCAGGCGACGCCGCACGACTTCGCTCCTGCCAGGCAGGCGAGCCCCCAGATCCTGGCGCTGAACAGGCGCTCGCCGAACGCGCCGAGCACCGTCTTGTCCGGGCTCACCGTAAGCACCTGCGCGAACATCGTGAGCACGGGCCAGATCGTGAAGAGCAGGATGCAGGCCGCGAGCAGCGCGACCGAGCCCGCAACGAAGCGATCGCCCGTGAAGTAGCCGCGGAGCGCCGCGCCCTCGGTCGCGGCAAACAGGAGGCCGACGAATGCGACCAGCGCGCCGAGGCCAAGGCCTTCGCGCCCTCCAACGGCGGCGAGCACGATCCCGCCGATGCCGAGCGTGCCACCGATGAGCAGCACCGCGCCTCGCCGATGACGTTCGAGCCTCGTCACCGCGCCCGCGAGCGCGATGGCAAGCCCCGCCAGGAGCAGAAGGAACCGCCCTTGGCCTTGCAGCAGCAATGCCAATGCGGAGGAGCCGTCTCCCGCCAAGTGCCATGGGAGCAAGCTCGCGCCCACCGCGGCGGCGGTGCCCCAGGCAACGGCCGAGTCGATCCTCCTCATCGGTACGCGCTCAGCGCGGCAGGCTGTTGACCTCGGCTTCCCAGCGCGCGAGCAGGCGGCGGCGCTCCTCGGTGGAGCCGTACTTCCTGAAGTCGTAGTCGATGTACTTCGCGGACTTGAGCTCCGGATCGTCCGAGGGCTGCTTCGCCTTCAGGTGCGCCGGCGAATGCAGCAAGCCGCTCCTCGCGCCGCTTTCCTGGCCCGGAACGCTGATCAGCCAGTCGTAGAAAAGCTTCGCGTTGGCAAGGTTGGGCGCGCCCTTGATGATCGACATGGCGTCGATGCCGAGCGCGGTGCCTTCACACGGCGCGACGATCTTCGCCGGGAAGCCCGCCTTCTGCTCGACGAGGATGTCCTGCAGGTAGTTGATGCCGACGCCGGTCTCGCCTCGCGCCACCGCTTTTCCGGGTGCGACGCCGGAACGTGTATATGTGTTGACGTTGGGATGGAGCTTCTTCAGGTAATCGAAGGCCTCGTTCTCGCCCTTCATCTGCACCAGCGCCGCGATCATCTGATAGGCCGTGCCCGACGAGTTCGGGTTGGGCATCTGGATCTCGCCCTTGTACTCCGGCTTGATGAGGTCGGCCCAGCACCTGGGTGGCGAAATCTTCTTCTTGGCGAGGAGCTCGGGGTTGTACCCCAGGCCGAGCGCGATGCCGTAAGTCCCGATGGCGTGCTTGTTCGATGCGCGATAGATCGATTGCGCCCAAGGCGCCAGCTCCTCGACGGCTTTCGTCTCGTAGGGGATGGTGAGGCCCTCCGCGGCCGCCACGAAATGCGAGTCGCTGATGCCGCCCCACCACAGGTCGGCCTTCGGCTTGGCGGCCTCGGCGCGGACTTGCGCGAGCACCTCGCCCGCGCTCTTGCGCAGCACCTCGACCGTGATGCCCGAGGCCCTCTTGAAATCGGTGGCGACGTTCTGGCACCAGTCCCCCGGCGCGGGGCAGTACAGCACGACGGTGCCTTGGGCGTGGGCCTGGATGGGGGTGGACAGGACCAGCGCGGCCGTCGCAATCGCGGCAAATATGGACTTCATCTTCTCTCCCTTGTGGTTCACGAGTGAATCGGACCTGCGGCCAATGCCGATGGGATTATGGATTGCCGTCCCCAGAAACCGTCGGCAGCGAACAGGCTCGCCACCGCACGATCGAGCCAGCCGAGGTCCTCGAGCAGGTCGAGCAGCGTGTAGCGGCGACGGATGAGGCGCGCGCGGCGATAGTCCGCGGCGAGCGTGGCGAGATCGATACCGAGATCGGCCGGATGCGCGGCGGCGCCGACCGCACGCAGGCGCTGCTGCATGGTGCCTGCGCTCACGAGCCGGTGGGCGAGATCGCCGCGCAGGCTCGGCCAAGCCCGGGCGAGACGCGCGACGCGATCGGCGCGGCTGCCGAGCGCGCGCTTCGCCTTCATCTCCGCCGCGGCCGCCAGTGCCACGGCGCCGGTGCCCAGTCCCCGCTCGATCTCGACCGCCACGGTCTCATCGTCGTTCGCGTCGTCGCCTCGGGCCAGCGCGATCTGCGTCGACGGCCGCGCGAGGAGCCAGTCGTACAGCGCGAGCATCGCGGCGCTGCCGACGCCCACGCACGCGCCGTGAGCGGCCGGCTCGCCGTCGACCAGCAGGTTCTCCATCTCCCACAGGTGGGAGAATTGGTGCTCGCTGCCGCTCGCCGGCCGGGAGTTTCCGTGCGCCTGCATCGCGAATCCGCTGATGAGGAGGCCTTCGAGCAGCTTGGCCAGGGCTGCGGGCTCCCGTGCCGCCAGGCGCGCCGGGCTTCCGATCCAGCCTTCGAGATGCTCCTGCACCAGCGAGAAGGGCTGGGGGGCGATCGCCTCCACCCCCACCGCGTCCGCCAGCATCCAATCGGCGCCCGCGACGCACTTGCCCGCGAGATCGCCGTAGCCCCAGGCAGTCATGCGGTGAGGCGCGGCCGCGAGCACCGCGGGATCGGCCAGGACGGCCCACGGGGGTGCGCACGGCAGCGTGCGCTTGAATTCACCGTGAAGTAACGCCGCCCCGGACGCGGCATAACCGTCCATCGAGGCCGCCGTCGCGACGCAGAGGTACGGCTTCCCCGCGAGCGCGGCGGCATACTTCACCAGATCGTTGATGACCCCCGAGCCCACGGCGATGGGCGCCGCGTCCTGCGAGCGAAGCGCCTGCGCGATGTGCTCCGCGATTTCCGCGTGCGGCTTCACGCGCGGCGGCGCGGGCAGCACGATGGGCGGCGCCGTCGCGGCGCGGGCGCGCTCGAGCTGCCGTTGCACCTCCGCGCCCGCCACCATCCAGGTCACCGCGTCGGCTACGACCATCCATCGCCCGCCGGGCAGGCACCTTGCTGCGATTGCGGGCAGCTCCGCGATCACGTCCTGGCGGATGGCCACCTCCCGCGTGGTGGCAGCGTTGCGCACGGCGGTGTCGAGGAGGGATGGCACCGAACAAGTGTATAGCAGGCGATTCTTTTGTCTAGTAGCATTCCCTACGTGGAAGATGAAGACCAGACGATCGTCCGCGCCGCGTGGCTCTATTACATGGAGGGCCTCACGCAGGATCGCGTCGCCGCACGCCTGGGAATCACGCGGCTGCGCGTGAACCGCCTTCTGGGGGAGGCGCGCTCGAGCGGATTGGTGGGCATCACCATCAACTCACGCCTCGCGAGCTGCCTCGCGCTCGAAGACGAGCTCAAGCGCATGTGCGGCCTGCGCGAGGCGATGATCGTGCCCACCCCCGAAGATCCGGCGCTGCTGCCGGCGCTTCTCGGGCGCGCGGCGGGGGAGTTTCTGACGCGCCATCTCGAGACTCATCGCGTGCGCGGCATCGGGGTCGGATGGGGCGCCACCCTGCGCGAGGCAATCCGCTTCGTAAAGCCCGGCAAGCGAAGCGACATCAATGTGGGCTCGCTCATGGGCGGCCTCACGCGCGGCCTGGAGATCAACACGTTCGAAACCGCCACCGCCCTGGCCGCGCGGCTGGGCGGGCGCTGCAGCTACCTGGCCGCCCCGTTGTACGCGGGGAGCGAGAAGTCGCGCGATACGCTCGTCTCGCAGGATGTCTTCAAGGAGTCGTTCATTGAGATGGCGGCGAACGACGTGGCGCTCCTCAGCGTCGGCGACCTCAGCAACCGGTCGCTGCTGATCCGCTATGGCTTGCCCCGGGACGTGACGCCGGCGAGCCTCAAGCGTTCGGGCGCCGTGGGCGACATCCTCGGACGATTTCTCGACGCTTCCGGCCGGCCCGTGGACCATCCCCTCAACACGCGCGTGATCTCCCCGTCGCTGCAGGTGCTCTCGGGCATCGCGACGGTTATCGTGGCCTCGGGCGGCATGAACAAGGCGCCCATCATCGCCGCGGTGCTGAAGGCCAGGCTGGCCGCGGTGTTGGTGACCGACGAGGACACCGCCGCACGCGCCCTGGCGTTGTTCCGCAAGTTAGACTAGGAGATCGTCCGAATCACTCTGGAGAAACAATGAGAATGTTTGCACGTGCGTCGATCGCCGCCATCGCCATGGGCGCCGCCGCGGTGGCGCAGGCCCAGGGCACGCTCAACGTGATCTGCAGCGTGCAGGTCGAATGGTGCCAGGCGATCGCGACCGAATTCCAGAAAGCCGCCGGCGTAAAGATGGCGATGGTGCAGAAGGGTTCGGGCGAAGCGCTCGCGCAGATCGCCGCGGAGGCGGCCAACCCGCGCACCGACGTCTGGTTCGGCGGCACGGGAGATCCCCACCTGCAGGCCGCCGAGCGTGGCCTCACGATGGAATACCTTTCCGCAAACCTCCCCCAGCTCCACGACTGGGCACGCACGCAGCACCGGCAATCGGGCGGCAAGACGGTGGGCGTGTACATGGGCGCGCTCGGATTCGGCTACAACACCGAGGCGCTCGCAAAGAAGAAAGCGAAGCCACCCCTTTGCTGGAGCGACCTCCTGCGTCCCGAATTCAAGGGCGAAATCCAGATGGCGAACCCCGCCTCGTCGGGAACGGCGTACACCGCGATCGCCTCGCTCATCCAGGTGATGGGCGAGGAGAAGGCGTTCGAGTACCTGAAGGCGCTTCACGGAAATGTGTCGCAGTACACGAAGTCTGGCACGGCGCCGGTGAAGAACGTCGCGCGCGGCGAGGCGACCGTGAGCGTGAGCTTCATCCACGACGCGGTGACGGAGGCGGTGGCCGGCTTCCCGGTGAAGTCGTCGGCGCCCTGCGAGGGCACGGGCTACGAGATCGGCTCGATGTCGATCGTGAAGGGCGCGAAGAACATGGATGCGGCGAAGAAATTCTACGACTGGGCGCTAACCGCGCCGGCGCAGGAAGTCGGCGGCTCGACGAAGCAGTTCCAGGTGCCCTCGAACCGCTCGGTCAAGGCGAATCCGCTCGCCCCCGACTTCTCGAAGATCAAGCTGATCGATTACGACTCGGCGAAGTACGGGGCGAGTGCCGAGAGGAAGCGCCTCATCGAGCGATGGGAACGCGAGGTCGGCGGCGCGAAGTAGCTCGGGCGGGACGCGGAAGCTCCGCTCGCTTCACTGGGGTCGCTGGACCGCATCGGCGGAGTCTCGATCGCGGTGCTGTTGGCCGAGCGGCTCATCAAGGCGGGCTACGATCGCGTGCGGGTGCTCGCGGGTGGAGAGGATGCGCTGGCGCGGCTGACGAGCTGAGCGCGATGCTGCACTGCACATTGCACACCGGGCCCGGGCCCGACTATCCTGCAACCGGTTGCAACGACCGGAGGCCGCATGGCCGAATACCTCAAGCAGGCAAAGCCGAAGGTCCCGCAGGACCGCCGCAAGCTGGAGGACACGGTGCGCGGGATGCTCGACCGCATCGCCGCCGAGCGCGACGCGGCGGTGCGCCACTACGCCCGCGAGCTGGACCATTGGGAGCGCCCCGACTTCCGCGTGAGCGAGGACGAGATCCGGACGGTGTCAGCGAGGCTGCCGGAGACATTCAAGCAGGACTTCGAGTACTGCAGGCGCCAGGTCACCGAGTTCGCCAGGCGCCAGCTCGATACGCTGGCACCCCTGGAAACCGAGATCGCGGAGGGCGTGACCCTCGGCCACAAGCACATTCCGGTGTCGACCGTGGGTTGCTACGTGCCGGGCGGCAAGTATCCGCTGATCAGCTCCGCGATCATGAGCGTGGGCACCGCGCGCGTGGCGGGCGTGCAGCACATCGTGGCCTGCGCGCCCCCACGCGACGCGAGCGGGATGTATCCGCACACCCTCTACGCGTTGCATGTCTCGGGAGCCGACGAGATCTACCACCTGGGCGGCGTGCAAGCGTTCGCCTCCATGGCCCACGGCTGCGTCGGGATGCCGGCGGTGGACATGGTCACGGGCGCGGGCAACGCCTACGTGGCGGAGGCGAAGCGGCAGCTCTTCGGCCAGGTCGGCATCGATCTACTGGCCGGTCCCACGGAGATCCTCGTGATCGCGGACGATTCCGCGGATGCGGCACTGGTGGCGACGGACCTGCTGGGCCAGGCCGAGCACGGCCCCGATAGCCCCGCCTGGCTGGTGACCACCTCGCGCGCCCTCGGGCAAGCGGTGCTGCGGGAGATCGAGCGCCAGTTGCCGATGCTGCCCACGCGCGCCATCGCGGAGGCCGCGTGGCGCGATCACGGCGAGGTGGTGGTCGCGCGGGACGACGACGAGGCGGTCGCGCTGAGCGACCGCTACGCGCCCGAGCACCTGG
>JBKJTM010000142.1:0-2707 GCA_046590805.1 Usitatibacter sp. | reverse complement strand
AGCGCCGAATACTCGCCCAGGCTGTGGCCGGCGAACCATGCGGGCATCGCGCCACCCTTCTCGCGCCACGCGCGCCAGCAGGCGACGCCGGCGACCAGCATCAGCGGCTGGGTGTTGACCGTCTGGTTCAGGAGCTCCGGCGGGCCCTCGCCCGCCATCTCCCAGAAGTCGACGCCGACGATGTCGCGCGCCGCGTCGAACGTTCGCTTCACAACGGGCATGTCGGCGAACCCCTTCATCATGCCGACGGATTGGGAACCCTGGCCGGGGAAGACGATGGCGGTAGTCATGTCAATAGTTGAGGAGCACGGAGCCCCAGGTGAATCCGCCCCCCACACCCTGCAGCAGGACGGTGTCGCCTTTCCTGATCCTGCCGTCGCGTACCGCGACGTCCAGCGCGAGCGGAACGGACGCGGCGGAGGTGTTGGCGTGGCGGTCGACGGTCACGATGCACTTGTCCTGCGCGAGCCCGAGCTTCTTGCCCACGTGGGTGATGATGCGCACGTTCGCCTGGTGGGGGATGTAGGCGTCGACGTCCGAAAGCTGCAGGTCGTTGGCAGCCATCGCCTCCCGCGCGCTCTCCTCCAGCACGCGAACCGCGAGCTTGAACACCGCGCCGCCGTCCATCTTGAGGGTGGGATCCCCCTGGATGGCGCCGCCGCGGACGTGCCCGGGCGTGTTGAGGATGCCGGCATGGCTGCCGTCGGCGTGCAGGTGGCTGGAAAGGATGCCGGGCGTCGGCGAAGGCTCGAGCACCACGGCACCGGCGCCATCGCCGAACAGCACGCAGGTGCCGCGGTCCTTCCAGTCGAGGATGCGCGAGAAGACCTCGGCCCCGACCACCAGGGCGCAGCGGTGGTGGCCGGCGCGGATATAAAGGTCGGCGGTGGCAAGCGCGTAGACGAACCCGGTGCAGACCGCTTGCAGGTCGAAGGCCGCGCCGCGGGTCACGCCGAGCTTCGCCTGGAGGATGCACGCGGTGGACGGAAACACCATATCCGGCGTCGAGGTGCCGACGATGACCAGGTCGACATCCGCGGCCGTGCGCCCTGCCGCCTCGAGCGCCTGTCGGCAGGCATGCAGCGCAAGGTCGCTCGCGAACTCGCCTTCCGCCGCGATGTGCCGCTCCCGGATTCCGGTGCGGGCGACGATCCATTCGTCGTTGGTCTCCACCAGCGACTCGAGGTCCTTGTTGGTGAGGACCTTTTCGGGAAGGTATCCGCCGGTGCCGGTGATGCGCGAGTACGTCACGCGGCCTCCGCGGGCGGGACCGCGTTCAACCGCATGATTTCCTCGCCGATGCGCTCGTTGAGGCCGTGACTCGCCTCCGAGTGGGCGCGGCCGAGAGCGGTGGCGAATGCTAGGCGGTCGGCGGAACCGTGGCTCTTCACCACGATCCCCCTCAAGCCCAGCAGGGCGGCGCCGTTATAGCGGCGGTGGTCGACGCGGCGGCGGAAGCGCTTGATCACCGGCATCGAGATGAAGGCCGCGATGCGCGTGAGCGGCGAGCGCATGTACTCCTCCTTGAGGAAGTCCCCCAGCATCTTGGCGAGCCCCTCGGAGGTCTTGAGCGCCACGTTGCCGGCGAACCCGTCGCAGACCACCACGTCGGTGGTGCCCTTGTAGATGTCGTCGCCTTCCACGTTGCCGTGGAAATTGAGCGGGCTCTGGCGCAGCAGCTCGCCCGCCTTCTTCACCACCTCGTTGCCCTTCATCTCCTCGGAGCCGATATTGAGCAGGCCCACGGTGGGGCGCTCCTTGCCCTCGAGCGCGCTCACCAGGGTGGCGCCCATGATGGCGAACTGCAGCAGGTGCTCGGCGGTGCAATCGGCGTTGGCGCCGAGGTCGAGGGCGTAGACCTGGCCCTTGCGGGTCGGCAGCACCGCGCAGATGGCGGGCCGGTCGATGCCCGGGAGCGTCTTCAGCACCAATTTCGCCGTGCCCATGAGCGCGCCGGTGTTGCCGGCGCTCACGCAGGCGTGCGCGCGGCCTTCCTTCACCAGGTCGATCGCGACCCGCATGGAGGAGTCCTTCTTGGTGCGGATGGCGGTGCGCACGTCCTCGCCCATCGCGACCACCTCGGTGGCGGGAACGATGGTGATGCGGGGCTCGGCCGTGGCGCGCGCGAGCTCGCGCTCAAGAGGCTCTTGCAAGCCCACGAGCAACAGCTCGGCATCCGGGTGTGAGGCGAGGAAATCCAGGCTCGCGGGGACGGTCACCGAAGGACCATAGTCCCCGCCCATCGCATCGACGGCGATGACGGTCTTCACGGGGACAGAAACTTTTTCAGGTATGACGGGGGCATTCCCGTGACGAGAAAAAGTGCCTGTCCCCGGTCTCGTCTCAATCCTTGGTCTGGATGACCTTCTTGCCGCGGTAGTAGCCCGACGGCGAGATATGGTGGCGCAGGTGCGTCTCGCCGGTGGTCGCCTCGACCGCGGTGCTCGGCTTGCCGAGGTGGTCGTGCGCACGATGCATGCCGCGCTTGGACGGCGACTTCTTGTTCTGTTGTACGGCCATGGGGCTCTCCTAAAGTCCTATTTCTTCTCTCGTTTGATGCTGGCGAGGGCGGCGAAGGGCGAAACCTTCGGCACCGCATCGCCTCCCCCCTGCGCCTCGCCGAGCCCGGGCTTCCTGGGCACCATCGGCAGCGCGAGGAGGACGGCATCCTCGACCAGGTCGCGGATGTCCTGGGGCTCATTCGCGA
>JBKJTM010000110.1:0-5685 GCA_046590805.1 Usitatibacter sp. | reverse complement strand
TCTTGCCCACACCAGGCTCGCCGATCAATACCGGATTGTTCTTGGTGCGCCGCTGCAGCACCTGGATCACGCGCCGGATCTCCTCGTCGCGGCCGATCACCGGGTCCAGCTTGCCGGAGCGCGCGCGCGCGGTGAGGTCGATGGTGTATTTCTTCAGCGCCTCGCGCTGGCCTTCCTGCTCGGGGTTGTGGACGGTCTCGGAGCCGCGCACCGCCTTCACGGCGTTTTCGACCGCCGCTTCGGTGGCGCCATGGGACTTGAGCAGGCGCCCCAGCTCGCCCTTGTCGCGCACCGCCGCGAGCAGGAAGAGCTCGGAGGCGATGAACTGGTCGCCGCGCTTGGTGGCTTCCCTGTCGGTCAGGTTGAGGAGGCTGTTGAGGTCCCGGGAAATGGTGATGTCGCCCTCGGTGCCCTCCACCTTGGGCATGCGGGCGATGGCGTCCTGGAGCGCCTTGCGCAGCGGCGGCACGTTCACGCCGGCACGCTGCAGCAGCGAGCCGGTGCCCCCGTCTTGCTGGTCCAGGAGGGCGGCGAGCACGTGCGGGGGCTCCACGAAGCCGTTGTCGTGGGCCAGGGCGAGGCTCTGGGCATCGGCCAGGGCCTGCTGGAACTTGGTGGTGAGCTTGTCGATTCTCATCGGTGCGTTCCCTTGGGGTCCCATTGTATTTGGACGCGAAAGTCGGGGTTTTCAAGGGGGTTAGAATGGGGTTCCCCACCGAAAAATCCCCATGCCGGACGCCCTGCACCTGATCGAGGAAGCGGTCACCATCGACGTTACACGGGCTTTGCAGGAGGACGTCGGCAACGGCGACCTCACCGCCCACCTGGTCCCGGAATCGCGCACCGGCCATGCCCGCCTGATGACCCGGGTGAGCGGCATCCTCTGCGGCGTCCAGTGGTTCGAGCGCACGTTCGAGGAATTGGACCCCGACGCGGAGATCTACTGGCACCACAAGGATGGCGAGGAGATCGTCGCCAACAGCTCGGTGTGCGAGATCGAGGGCAAGGCGCGCGCGATGTTGACCGCCGAGCGCACCGCGATGAATTTCGTGCAGCTGCTCTCCGGGGTGGCTACCAAGACCCGGCAGTTCGTGAACGCCATCGAAGGCACCCGAGCGCGCATCTACGACACCCGCAAGACGCTCCCGGGGCTGCGCATCGCGCAAAAGTACGCGGTGCGCGCAGGCGGAGGGCAGAACCACCGCATCGGCCTCTTCGACGGCATCCTCATCAAGGAAAACCACATCGTGGCGGCCGGCGGGCTGCGTCCCGCGGTCGAGCAGGCGCTGCGCGAGGTTCCGGAGAACACCATGCTGCAGGTGGAGGTCGAGACGCTCGAGCAGCTGCGGGAAGCCCTCGATTGCGGCGCGAAGCTGATCCTGCTCGACAACTTCGACCTGGCCGGGATGCGCAAGGCCGTGGAGATCGCCGCAGACCGCGCGGAACTCGAGGGCTCGGGCGGCGTCACCCTGAAGACGGTGCGCGCGATCGCCGAGACCGGCGTGCACCGCATCTCCGTGGGCGCGCTCACCAAGGATGTCCAGGCGATGGACCTTTCCATGCGCTTCATGCACCACTGATCACCACGAAAAGGATTTACCGATGCGTTTGCTCGCCGTATTGCTCGCCTCCCTCCTCCTTGCCGGTTGCGCCACCACAGGCGGCGGCGAGCCACGTGATCCGTGGGAAGGGATGAACCGCAAGACCTTCGCCTTCAACGACGCCCTCGACCGGGCGGTGCTCAAGCCCGTCGCAACCGGCTACCAGAAGGTGGTGCCGGCGCCCGCCCGCGAGGGCGTGAACAACTTCTTCGACAACCTCGAGGACATCGGCACCAGCCTGAACAACTTCCTCCAGGGCAAGCCGGGCCAGGGGTTCTCCGATGCCGGACGCTTCGTGATCAACACGACACTCGGCTTCTTCGGACTCTGGGACGTGGCGACGCCGATGGGGCTCGAGAAGCACTACGAGGACTTCGGCCAGACGCTCGGCGTGTGGGGCGTGCAATCGGGTCCGTACCTCGTGCTACCGCTCATGGGCCCGAGCTCGGCGCGCGATGCGCCGGCCAAAGCGGTGGATCCGAGCTGGTACTACAGCCACCAGAGCCTGCTCGACAACGGCCGGGCCTATTGGGGCTTCTGGACGTCTGACAAGGTGCGCACGCGCGCCAACCTGCTGCAATCGGAGAAAGTGCTGGACGAGGCCGCGCTCGACAAGTACACGTTCATCCGCGACGCCTGGCTGCAGCGCCGCCGCAGCCAGGTCTACGACGGCAACCCGCCGAAGCTGAAAGAGGAGGAATAGGCGCCGGCGGCAGACTGTTAGCCCGGCTGAGGAGGATTTACATGCGCTGGCTGAAGAACCTGTTGCTCGCCGCCGTCCTGTCCTGGGCCCCCGCCGCGGGCGCTGCGTTCCACCTGTGGGCGATGAACGAGCTGTATTCGAACCCGGACGGGACGATCCAGTTCCTGGAGATGACCGCGCTCACCGGGGGACAGCAGTTTCTCAACGGCCATCGCCTGGTTTCCAGCTCCGGCAGCGTGAGCCGCTCGATCACCTTCGACCGCAACCTGCCCGGCGATTCCGGCGGTCGCAGGATGCTGATCGCGACCCAGGGGTTCGCCGCGCTCGGCATCGTCACCCCGGACTTCGTGGTGCCCAACGGCTTCTTCTTTCCGGGCGGGGGCAGCATCGACTTCGCCAGCTCCTCGGATGTCTGGAGCCACGGCCCGACGCCGTCCGGGGCGCTCTCGCTCAATCGCGACGGCAGCACCGCGACCAACTCGCCTACCAACTTCGCCGGCCAGACGGGCTCGATCACCGTTACGGCTCCGGTACCGCCGCTGAACGTCCAGGGATTGTGGTGGCGCTCGCCCGCCAACAGCGAGTCCGGCTGGGGCCTGAACCTCATCCAGCAGGGCGACGTGCTGTTCGCGACCTGGTTCACCTACGACACTGACGGGCGCGGCATGTGGCTCGTCGCCTCCGATGCGCGCTCCGTGGGGCCGAACAGCTACGTGGGCACCCTCTACCGCACCACTGGGCCCGCGTTCAGCTCCGCAACCTGGAACTCGAGCCAGGTGGTGGTCACCCCGGTGGGCTCCATGAGCATCTCGTTCACCGATGCCAGCAACGGCACCTTCGTCTCCACGGTGAACGGGGTGAGCCAGACCAAGGCCATCACGCGCCAGGTCTACGGGGCCTCGCTGCCCACCTGCGCACCGGCGGATTCGAGCGGGCCGTCAGCCGGCAACTTCCAGGATCTTTGGTGGCGCTCGCCGGCGAATTCGGAATCGGGCTGGGGGGTCAATATCACCCAGCAGGGCGATGTGATCTTCGCCACCTGGTTCACCTACGGCAGCGACGGGCGGGGCATGTGGCTGGTGATGTCCGATGGCCGCAGGACGGGCGGCGGCAATACGTTCACCGGCGCGCTCTATCGCACCACCGGCCCCGCGTTCAGCGCCGCGCCCTGGAACCCCACGCAGGTCAACGTGACCCAGGCCGGCACCGGCACCTTCACGTTCACCGACGCGAGCAACGGCACATTCGCATATACCGTCGATGGAGTGAGCCAGAGCAAGTCGATCACACGGCAGGTGTACGGGAGCCCGGTCACTGTCTGTCGTTAGAATGTCGCGATGACCTTGGGCCATAAGCTCGCGATCGTCATCGTGGCGTTCGTCGCGATCCTCGTGATCGTTATCTACATGTCGTTCCGGGAGCGGCGCATTGGAAAGACGCTGGCGGATGACGATACCGCCGGGCAGCAGGCTTCCGACGCGCGCGTCCTCACCGTGATCTTCTCGGCCATCTTCGGCGGCATGTTCCTCACGCTGCTGGTGGCCTACCTGCTTTTCTTCTGATGGCCTTCGAGCAGACGTCACTACCAGAGCGCTGCGCGACACCTCTGATACAGACGTGAGGCTCCTCCTACTCCACCCGGCGCATCGACCTGGCCTACAGCCTGTCGCTACGTAGCGACGTCGCGTGGCGGCGATACGGACTCCTGCGTGAGACGTGTCTTGCGCCACCTAGAGAAGGCGCTGGCTACAACAGTTGTAGATCAGCATCCGCATCCTGACGTCCATGAAATCAGCATGTCTCGCGGGCGCCCTCCTCTTTATCGTTATCGCGATCGCGGTTTCCGCGCCCGCAGCGGCCGCTCCCGCGCAGCCACATTGCGCCGCGAAATCCGACTTCCTGGTGCGCTCCGATGCGACCCTAGCGCCGTTGCGGCCGATGGATTGCTCGACCGTCACCCAATCGCCGCCGGAGTTCTCGTGGCCGCCGCAGAACGGCAACCACACCTATTCGGTGATGCTCACGCTTCCCGACGGCAAGGTGGAGACGCGCACCACGCCGAAGAACTGGCTCCTCTGGGACAAGCCACTTCCGGCCGGCGCATACAGCTGGCGCGTGAAGGTCGCGGGGGCCACCAACGAGACGAGCGCACCGCGCACCTTCAACATCGCCCCGAACCCCGCGTCCTTCGTCGTCCCCGAAGGCGCAAAGCTCCTGCAGCATGCGCGCGAGACGCCGCGGCCTCGCACCTGGAGCAAGGACTCCACCAAGCTCATCGCCGGGATGAAGGCCGAACGCGCCGACTCCTTCCGCAAAATGCTGGCGGAGGTGGGCAACAAGATCCCGGCTCCGGTGCAGCCCGAGCCGATGTCGGGCTCGATCGAATCCAACTACGACGACACGGTGGCGGAGCAGAAGCGCACTCTCGCCGCGGCGCTCGCCTGGGCGGTCACGCGCCAGCAGAGCTATGGCAACGACGCCGCACGCCGCATGCTAGCGCAGGCGAAGTGGAGCAACACCGGCCCGATCGCCTACGCGAAGAACGACATGGCGAACCGCACCGTCGCCTGGACGTTGGCGTTGGCGTACGACTGGGCCCACGACGTGCTGCGTCCCGAGCAAAAACAAGCGGTCCTCGCTGCAATCAAGGCGCGCACCCAGCCGATGTTCGACGACGTGGTGAACCGCCTCGCCGCCTACCCGTACGACTCGCACGCCAATCTCACGCTCACCATCGTCGCCGCCATCGGCGCCCTTACCGCGGGCGAGATCCCCGAGGCCGACCAGTGGCTGCAGGAAGCGCTGCCGCTCGCCGTCGTCTGGACGAGCCCGTGGGGATGGCAGGACGGCGGCTTCGCCAACGGCACCGCGCAGCTCTACTGGGACACCGGCAGCAACCTGCCCGCCTGGTACGTGCTTCGCAACGCCACGGGCGTGGACCTCGCGAAGAAAGAATGGGTGCGCAACCAGGCGCGCTTCATGGCGTATTTCGTGCCGCCCGGCGCTCCCTCGGGCGTGTTCGGGGACGGTCACGAGCTCGACCTCGAGGAGGTGTGGGGGCGCGTCGCGAAGGCGACGGCGCGCTTCGCGCCCACCCCCGTCGGACGCTGGTACGCGCGATCCATGAAGCACGGGGACACCTCGCGGATCGAGCTCATGCTTTCCCCGCGCGTGGACATGCGCGACGCGGCGCTTCCCGCCGACACGCCCGACTCCGCTTATTTCCCCTCGGTAGGCTGGGTCGCGATGCACAGCAGCCTCGCCGATCCGCAGCGCACCTCGGTCTACTTCAAGAGCAGTCCCTATGGCTCGTACAACCACAGCCACGCCGACCAGAACGGATTCGTGATCCATCACAAGGGCGAGCGCCTGGCGATGGCC
>JBKJTM010000017.1:0-2914 GCA_046590805.1 Usitatibacter sp. | reverse complement strand
TGGTCGACGATGAAGGCATCGTAGTCGCCAGCGAGCGCGGAAACGCCCGCCAGCACCTTCACCACTCCATCACGCGCTTCAGGAGATGCGGGCACGGGCGTAGGCGGAGAGCGCTTCGCTCACGAGCACGATGGCAAGGACGGCGACGAGCACCATGAGCACCTGCTGCCAGGCGAACTGGTTGATCGAGGCGTACAGCTGAAGGCCGATGCCGCCCGCGCCGACGAACCCGAGCACGCTCGACTCGCGGATGTTGATGTCCCAGCGGTAGATGGTGGTGCCGAGCACGACGGGAACCACCTGCGGCAGGACGCCGATGAGGTAGACCTGGCCCGTGCCCGCGCCGGTCGCCCGCACCGCCTCGATCGGGCCCGCGTCGGCCTCCTCGATGGCCTCGGCGATGAGCTTGGCGAGGAACCCCACCGAGCGAGCGGCGACCGCGGCCACGCCCGCGAGCGGCCCGGGGCCGAAGATCGCCACGAACACCAGGCCCCAGATGACGGTGTTCACCGAGCGCGACGCCACGAGTATCGCGCGGCCCACGGCCCAGGTGAAGCCGTTCAACGTCGTGTTGCGGGCGGCGAGGAACGCGATCGGGACCGACAGCACGACCGAGATGGCGGTCCCCAGCGTCGCGATGTGGATGGTCTCGAGGAGCGGCGCGACGATCGTCGGCAGGTACGACCACCGCGGCGGCCACATCCGGCGGACGAGGTCGGCGGCCTGCACGTGCGCGTCGGCGAAGAACGCCCACTCGATGTCGAGCGCCGAGACCGACCACGCCGAGGCGAAGGCGACCGCGGCCACCGTGAGCCACGCCACGATCGACTCGCGCGGGGAGCGCCGCCGCCAGACCTCGGGGTAGCGCTTCACGACGGCGTTCACCGCATCCTCCGGCGCACCCAATCGGAGAACCATTCGCCGAGAGCGACCAGGGCGATGATGGAAAGCAGGATCGCCGCGGCGAAGTCGTGGTCGTAGCGCGAGAACGCCGCGGAGAGAGTCTGGCCGATGCCGCCGGCGCCGACGATGCCGATCACGGTCGAGTGGCGCACGTTGGCGTCGAGCCGGTAGATGGCGACTCCCGTGGTGCGCGACAGCACCTGCGGCACGACCGCGTAGGCCACGACCTGCGCGAATCCCGCGCCGGTGGCGCGCACGGCCTCGATCGGCCCGGGGCGGACGTTCTCGATGTCCTCGGCGAGCATCTTGGCGAGGAAAATCATCGAGGCGAACGCGAGCGTGAGCAGCCCCGCCACCGGACCGAACCCAAAGAGCTTCACGAAAAAAATCGCGAGGATGACCTCGTGGAAGGTTCGGCCGACGACGATCAGCGCGCGCGCCACGAGGTAGACGGGGCGCGGCGCGAGGTTGGTCGCTGCGGCGATGCCGAGGGGGATGCTGAGCACTACGCCCACGAGCGTGGCCGCGAACGCCATTTGCAGGCTTTCGACGAGGCCCTTTACGAGAAGCTGGTGGCGCGAGAAGTCCGGCGGCATCATGCGCACCAGCAGGTCCCATGCCCGGCCGAAGCCCGCTAGCGCGCGTTGCGGATCGATGTTGAGCCCCGCGACCGCCCACACGCAGTAGGCGACGGCGGCGGCCAGCACGAGGTTCTGCCGCGCGCGAGTGCCGAAGAACGGCGGCGGCCTCCAGGTGGTCGGATGCGCCACCGTGCTCAGTTCGCCTCCTCGTCCCCGGCGGCCTTGCGGATCGTGCGGCTCCAGTCTTCCTCGCCGTAGATCTCGGTCAGCACCGCGGGGGTGAGGCTGGACGGCGGCCCGTCGAAGGCGACCCGGCCGGCCTTGAGCCCGATCACGCGGTCGGCGAAGTCCTGCGCGAGGGCGACGTCGTGGATGTTGATGAGCGCGGGCCGCGCGCGCTCGACGGCGAGCTCGCGGATGAGGCGCATGATCTGGCGCGCGGTCTTGGGGTCGAGGCTCGCGGTGGGCTCGTCGACCAGGAGAAGGTCGGGATCCTGCATCAACGCGCGCCCGATTCCCACGCGCTGGCGCTGCCCGCCCGAGAGCGCGTCGGCGCGCTTGTCGTGGTAGCCGCCAAGGCCCACGCGATCGAGCATCGCGAAGGCGCCGGAGATGTCGGCTGGGGGATAGCGGCGCATGAGCGAGGCGAAGAAGCCGACCGAGCCGAGGCGGCCGGAGAGCAGGTTCTCCATGACGGTGAGCCGCTCCACCAGGTTGAACTCCTGGAAGATCATCCCGATGCGCCGCCGGATCGCGCGCAGCTCCTTGCGCGGGGCGGCGACGATGTCCACGTCGCCCAGGCGGATGTGCCCGGCGGTGGGCTCGACCAGCCGGTTGATGCAGCGGATGAGAGTGCTCTTGCCGGCGCCCGAGGATCCGATGATCGCGATCACCTCGGGGCGCTCGACCGTGAGGCTCACCGCGTCGAGCGCCCGCTGCCCTGCGCTGTAGACCTTGACGAGCCCCTCGATGGCGAGGAGCGAGGGCACGCGCGCCTACTCCGCCTTGGTGCCCAGCTTGCCCAGGGCCTCCTGCGTGTATTTCACTCCGGCCGCCTGCTGGATCGTGCGCACGTCGCGCCAGGCTTCCTTGTAGTCGATCGGCCCGAACTTCTCGGTGTCCTTGAACTCCTTGCCGAGCTTCGACTTCTTGAAGTCGAAGGTGAGGAACGCTTCCTTGATCTTCGCCTTCAGCTCGGGCGCGAGGTTGTGGGGCACTCCGAAGGCGGTGCGCGGGAAGGGTGCGGACTCGTAGACCACGCGCAGCGTATCGGCCTTGAACATCCCGCGCGCCTGCATGCGCTCGACCACCGTGGAGGCCACGGGCGCGGCGTCGTAGTCCTTGTTGACCACGCCCATCACGGAATTGTCGTGCTTGCCCGAGTAGAGGATCTCGTAGTCCTTGCCCGGCGTGACACCCTTCGAGACGAA
>JBKJTM010000532.1:0-2540 GCA_046590805.1 Usitatibacter sp. | reverse complement strand
TTTTCCGCGTTCGTTGCATGCGGCGGCTTTTCGTTCGGCGACGTGCTGGGCGCGGGCGAGGGCTGGGCCAAGTCGATCCTCTTCAACGCGCGCGCGCGGGACGAGTTCGAGGCGTTCTTCAACCGCGCGGACTCCTTCGCCCTCGGCGCCTGCAACGGCTGCCAGATGATGTCGAACCTGAAGGGCATCATCCCGGGCGCGAGGAACTGGCCGCACTTCGAGCGCAACCTCTCCGAGCAGTACGAGGCGAGGTTCACGCTGGTGGAGCTGCAGAAGTCGCCGTCGATGTTCTTCTCGGGCATGGAGGGCAGCCGCATCCCCATCGTCACCGCCCACGGGGAAGGGCGCGCGGTGTTCAAGGCTGCGAAGGCAATGGAGGCCTGCCAGTTCCTGGTTGCCGCGCGCTACGTCGACAACCGCGGCAAGGTGACCGAGGCGTATCCGTACAACCCCAACGGCTCGCCGCAGGGGATCACCGCCGTCACCACGCCCGATGGACGCTTCACGATCATGATGCCGCACGCGGAGCGCGTGTTCCGCTCGGTGCTGTTCTCGTGGAAGCCCGAGGCATGGGGCGACGACTCGCCCTGGATGCGCATGTTCCGCAACGCCCGGGCCTCCGTCGGATAGAGGACGCCGCCGCCGCGGGGAGGTGGGAGATTACGTCTGCAGGCGCGCGGTTGTGGCGCGCGATGATAGAGAGTACGGTCGGCCAATGACAAAACATCTGCGGTTGGCACTCGCGGCGCTGATGCTCGTGGCCTCGGGCATCACCTGGTCCCAGGACCTCAAGGTCACGATGTCGTTCAGCGAGCGGATGTTCCTGGGGCAGACGTTTGCTGCCGGCCCCGCCGTCATCTGCACCGGCTATCCGACCTGCCGCGGGGAGTTCGTCGTTCCGTCGCCAGGGTGCGGGACCGTGAGCAGTGTCGTAACGGGCCTCAACCTCGCGCAGTCGGGAGGTGTCGGAGGAACGATCAGACAGAGGGTGACGAATTGCCAGCTGCCGCAGGTCGTCGAGTTCGTCTACACCTACTCGGGCACCTGGAACCTCGCGGCAAACCAGGGGACGTTCTCCGTCTCGCGCACGGATTGCCTTTTCGACGGCGTTGCCGCCCCCATCTGCGGACCGGCCGACGCGCCGCCCTTCACCGGCACCTTCAAGACCGAGGTCCCGCTGCCGCCAGTGTTCCCGATGACGGTGATGTCGGACATCACCGCGATCAGAGCGATCGCGAGCGCGGAGATCCAGTTCCGTCCGCAGGACGTCAGCACGCCGAAGAACGTGTACGTGTTCGCGCTCGCGCCGGCCACGCGTGTGCTGGGGGCGCAGACCGAGGGCGTGCTCAAGGTCGGCTTCGCCAAGGACGACAAGAAGGCTGACACGCCGATCGCCTGCGTGCTGGCGCAACTGAATGCCGCGGGGCAGATGGTCGCGGTGACCTCGGCCAACCTCGCGGCCTATCTCACTGGAGTGCTCTCCACGCAGGGCGCATCCGTGGCGATCCTGAACGGCGTGCCGACCGGCAACGTCGCCGGCGCCACCTTCTTCGTGGGATACGGAGGCAGCGGCACGGCGATGATCAACACCGGCATCAACCGCGCGGCGGTGACCGTCCCGGGCTCGCTAACCTGTATTCCCTCCGCGCCGCAGACCGGCTGGTGGTGGAACCCCCTCGAGGACGGGCGCGGCTTCTCGCTGGAAAAGCGCGGCAATAACCTCTTCTTCGCGGCGTTCCTTTACGACATCTCGGGACGCTCGACCTGGTACGTCTCGTCCGGCCCGGTCTCGCTCGAGGGCTCGCTCTACAACGGCGACCTGCTATCCGCCTCCGGAGGGCAGACGCTCGGCGGCGCGTACGGTCGCTTCCCGACGCTCGTCTCCGCGGGCTCGATGACGCTCACCTTCAACAACGACAGCACCGGCACGTTGGTGTGGGCCGGCGGCACGGTGCCGATCCAGCGCTTCAACATCATCCAGAACGGCCTCACCGCGGCACCGGTCGCCGGGGTGCCGGAGAGCGGCTGGTGGTGGAACGAGAGCGAGGCCGGGCGCGGCTTCTTCATGGAGTGGCAGGGCAACACGCTGGACATCGCCGGCTACATGTACGACGACAACGGCAATTCGGTCTGGTACCTCACCGTGGGCCAGATTGGCGGCACGGCCACGGCGCGCAGCTTCAACGGCACCTGGTGGAGCTACACCGGAGGGCAGACGCTCACCGGCGCGTGGCGGCAGAACACTCGCAGCAACACCAACGTGGCGCCAATGACCATCACCTTCAGCGGCCCGGAGACGGCGCTGATGACGCTGCCGAACGGGCGCACGACCAACCTCAGGCGCCACCGCTTTTAAACGGTTCTTCACAGATTTCCGGGGACGTGGGCGCTGTGGGAGACGCCGCCTCGCCCACCCTGGAAACTGCAGGCGTGAGTTCTCGGGGCGCTTGATGCGGGAACCGGCGACTTCCATCGAGTAGCGGGGGCATTGCGATCACCGCGGGTCGCCGGTTCCCGCACCGGCCCTCGTCCTCGCAGTT
>JBKJTM010000486.1:0-2553 GCA_046590805.1 Usitatibacter sp. | reverse complement strand
TGGGCCCCGGCCTGCGCCGGGGCGACCGCGTCTTCTGCCGGGGCGACCGCGTCTTCTGCCGGAGCGACCGCGTCTTCGCGCGGTCGGCTTCACCTTGATCGAGCTGCTGGTGGCGCTCGCCATCTTCGCGATCCTCTCCGGCTTCGCCTACCGCAGCCTGGACGCGATGCTGCAGAACCGCGAGGCGCTGCAGAAGGAATCGCGCAAGTGGCGCGACATCTCGCTCTTCGTCTCGCGCGTAGAGCGGGATCTCGCCGCGGTGCTCGATCGAACCTCGCTCGCCGCCTCTGGCGTGGAACTGGCCCCGGTGTCCTCGTCGATCGAGGTCACCACCGCGCGCGACGGGCTCTCGCTCACGCGCTCGGGCGCGCCGCTGCACGAGAACGCGCTCGCGGCGCCGCAGCGCATCGCCTACCGGCTGCGCGAGGACCGCATCGAGCGCCTCTCCTGGGGCGGCGTGGACGCCGCGCCGCGGGCCGAGCCCGCGCCGGTGCCGGTGCTCGCCGACGTGAAGGGGCTCGTGTTCCGCTTCATGGATCCACGCGGCGAATGGCGAACGTCCTGGGGCATGCCGGGAAACGCGGTCGAGCGGGTGCCCGCCGCCGTGGAGATGACGCTCGAACTCGCGAGCGGCGAAAGGCTCGTGCGCCTCATCGACATGCCGAGGACCCGATGAATCGCCAGCGCGGCGTGGCGGCGGTGACCGCGATCCTGATCGTCGCCGTCGCGGCGGCGGCGGCGGCGACGATGCTCGCGCAGCAATCGGCGATGGTGGACCGCACGTTGATGGTCGCCGGGCGCGCGCAGGCCGACCTCTATGCGCAGGCGGGCGTGGACTGGGCGCGCGGCGTGCTCGCCGAGGATGCGCGCACCGCGAAGGATGTCGACACCCTCAACGAGGGCTGGGCGCAGCCGATCGCGGCGCTGCCCGTGGACCGCGCGCTGGTGGCGGGCAGCATCGTCGACGAGCAGGGCAAGCTCAACTTGAACAACCTGGTGAAGGGCGGCGTTCGCAGCGACCCCGACGTGCGCATGTTCCGCGCCCTGCTTGCCGCGCTCGATCTCTCGCCGGAGCTGGCCGATGCGGTGGTCGACTGGATCGACCCCGACCAGGACTTGACCGGCAACGCCGGCGCCGAGAATGCCTACTACCTCGCGCTGCCGCAGCCCCATCGCGCCGCCAACCGTCCGATGGCGCAGGTCGAGGAGCTCTACCGCGTGCGCGGCTTCGACGCTAAGGCGATCGCGCGCCTCAAGCCCTACGTGAGCGCGCTTCCCGGGCGCACCCCAACCAACGTGAATACCGCATCCGACCTGGTGCTGGCCGCGCTGTTGGCGCTGCCGCGCGACCGGGTCCAGGCGATCGTCGCCGAGCGCAAGGCGCGGCCCTTCCGCCAGAAGGCAGACTTCGCCAGCCGCGCCGCGGCCGCGGGCGCCGGGCAGACCGACGTGGAGCACGACGTGAAGAGCGCCCACTTCCTCGTGAACGTGACCGTGGCCCAGGACGACGTGCGCCTCGCCACCGAAGCGCTCGTGCGCCGCGAGGACAACGGCCAGGTGGCGCTGGTGTGGCGCCGGCCGCGCTACTGATGAAGGTCCGCATCTTCCTCCCCGCCACCGACGCTCTCGAGGCCGCGACGCCGCTCGCGTGGATGCTCTTCGACACGCGCAACAACCTGCTTCGCCAGGACACGTCGGCTGCGGCGCAGATGCCGCGCGCCGGCGCCGTGGAGGTGGTCCTGCCCGCCGAGCGCGTCCTGTTCGCGCGCCTGAAGCTTCCGAAAGTGAGCCCGGCCACGATTCGCGAGCTGCTTCCCTACGCGGTCGAGGACCGGCTGCTCGCCGATCCCGCGCACATCCACGCGGTCGCCGGCGCCACCAACGCGCGCGGCGAGACGCTGGTGGCTGTGGTCGACCGCGAATGGCTGCGCGGCAAGCTCGAAATGCTCGCGCGATCGGGGCAGCGCGCCAGCCACGCCTGGAGCGAGAGCTCGCTGCTCGAAGGCGGCAGTGGCGACTGGCACGTGGTCCTCGGCTCCGCGCGCGGAATGCTGGTGGACGACGAGGGCGTGAGCGCGACCTTCGACCGGGGCGACGCCTTCCCCCTTGCGGTGCGCATCGCGCTCGACGAGGCGGCGGCGCGCGGCGATCGCCCGACCTCGATTCGCGTCCACACCGAGGGCGGCGAGGCGCTTCCCGACCTCGCGCGCTGGAGCACCGACGGCGGCACGCCCTTCGCCGCCGGCACGCGCTGGGAGACCCTCGCCCGCGGCCACCCCGCGCGCACCTCGATCAACCTGCTCGAGGGCGACCTCATGCCCGCGAGCCGGCGCCGGCCGGCGCTGCCGCGCGGCGCGGCCCTGCTCCTCGCCGCGATCCTCGGCCTGCAGGCGCTCTTCTCCGCGGTTTCCGCGATGCGCATGCGCGAGGAGCGCGCCGACCTCGAGCGCCGCCGCGAGGCGATCTTCCGCGGCGCGTTTCCCGAGGCCAGGGTCGTGGTCGACCCCGACCTGCAGATGTCGCGCAACCTCGCCGACCTGAAACGCGCGCGCG
>JBKJTM010000287.1:0-16366 GCA_046590805.1 Usitatibacter sp. | reverse complement strand
CTCGCCGCCCGACAGTTCGATGCCGGTCTTGAAGCGCTTGCCGATCACCTGGTCGTAGCCGCGGGGTAGCTTCGCCACCACCTGGTCGGCGCCGCTCTGCCCGGCGGCGAACTCGATCCGCTCGCGGTCGTTGCGCGCCTGGATCCTTCCCACCGCGATATTCTCGCCCGCGGTGAGGTGGAAGCGCACGAAGTCCTGGAAGATCACGCCGATGTTCGCGCGCAGCTCCAGCAGGTCGTACTCGCGCAGGTCGTGGCCGTCCAGCAGGATGCGTCCCTCGTCGGGATCGTAGAGGCGCGAGAGCAACTTCACCAGCGTGGTCTTGCCCGCGCCGTTTTCGCCCACCAGCGCCACCACCTCGCCCGCCTGCAGCGTGAGGGCGAGATGGCGGACCGCCCAGCGCTCGGCGCCGGGATAACGCAAGCCCACGTCCTCGAACACGAACCCCTGCCCGATGGGCTGCGGAAAGGCGCGCGGATTGGCAGGCGAGGCGATCTCCGCCTCGATCTCGAAGAACGAGAACAGGTCGTCGAGGTAGAGCGCCTGGGCTGCGACCTGCGTGAAGCCCACCAGCAGCCCTTCCATCATCTGGTGGAGGCGACGAAAGGAGCCCGCGAGGAACGACAGGTCGCCGATGGTGAACTCGCCGCGGACCGTGCGCCAGACGATGTACGCATAGGCGAGGTAGTAGGCCACCGTGCCGATCGTCGATAGCACCCCGCCCCACCCCGCCCGCCGGATCGCGAGCCGCTTGTTGGCGTTGAAGAAGCTTTCCGCCAGCGTGCGATAGCGCTCGATCAGGAACGGATTGAGATTGAAGATCTTCACTTCCTTCGCGGTCTCGACGCTCGCCGCCGTCTGGCGCACGTAGTCGAGCTCGCGGCGTTCCGGCGCGCGGTTGTAGTTGAGCCAGTAGGCCTGCGCGTTGAAGTGCGCCTCGCCGATGAAGGAGGGGATCAACGCCACCGCCAGCAGCACCATCAGCCATGGCGCGTACACCACCAGCCCCACGGCGAAGCTCGCGATGGTGACCATGTCCTGCACCTGGTTGAAGATCTGCGCCATCAGCGTCATCCGCCCCGAGGCCTGGCGGCGCGCGCGCTCGAGGCTGTCCTGCAGCTCGCTGTCCTCGAAGTCCTCGAGGTCCAGCGTCGCGGCGTGCTCCATCAGCCTGAGGCTGGTCGCGGTGCCGACGCGCTCCGAAAGCAAGGTGTCGACGAGACCCACTACGCGCGCGAGGACATCGGAAACGATCGCCAGCCCGAACTCGATCGCGAGCAGCCATCCGATCCGGTCGAGGAGCCCGCTGTCCATCCATGCGCCGAGCGAGCTCCCGGGATGCGGCGACTGGGCGAGCGCCACCACCTCGTCGATGATCAGCTTGCCGATGTAGAGGACGACGACCGGCAGGAGCGCGCGGATAAGGCGCAGCACCCCCTGCGCGATGGTGAGCGCAGGGCTGGTGTCCCAGACGAGCTTGATGAAAGGCGGGAGGTTCTTGAGCGCGCCCAGGCGCTCGCGGAAAGTGCGGGGCGCCGCCGCAGCGGGCGCACGGGCGCTCATTTGCCGTGGCAGCTCTTGTATTTCTTTCCGCTGCCGCACGGGCACGGGTCGTTTCGGCCGACCTTGGGCCCCTCGCGCTTCACGGTCGGCGGGATGCTCCTGTCGAACCAGTGCTGGCGGATGTCGATGAGATGATCGGCCAGTCCTTCGCGGACCTCCGCGAGCATTTTTTTCTCTTCTGCGTCGTCCATCCACGCCTCGCCGGCCTCGACCGCCATTTCCTTCGCGTCCCCGGTCAACGCGAGGAACGGGAAGAGCATGGAATCGAGGTCGTCCGCCTCGGTCGACGCGTCCCACGCCGGCTCCGCCAGATCGACGCCCGCCAGGTATCCCTCCGCCCAGGCGCCCAGGTCTTCATCCTCGCCATAGAGAATGAAATCGAATCCCTCGCCCTCGTTCAGCTGGCGGGCCGTGTCCTCCGCGAAGCGCGCGAGCAGGCCGCTGATTTCATTGCGCTCCTCCGCATCGGTGAACAGGTGCCCCTCGCCCAGCACCTCCGGCAGCCATTTCTCCTGGGCGATCGGTGCGGGCGCGCTCGCGACGGCGGCGAGCAGGCCCTGGACCATGTCCAGCGGCAACGTGGAGTCGGCGCGCTCCGGCGCATTCAGGTATTGCTCGAGGCGGTCGAGGTCGGTCTCTGAAATCTTCGTCATTCGGAATTCTCCCATGCGCGGTCGAAGCAGGTTTTACACACAGCGTCGGAAAATTCCTACGCGGCTCGTTTAATTAATTCACGCCCTCGCGAGAAATGAACGAAAAGTAAATCCCTCTTTCAAACAGGCACGATCAATCCTGGAGGAACAACCATGACGCAAGAAGGCAAAGACGCGAACCGCGACCCGATCACCGGAGCCCCCGGCTCCCACCCGGTAGGCACTGGCCTTGGAGCAGCGGCCGGCGGCATGGCGGCTGGCGCAGCGGCAGGCACGGTAGCGGGCCCGGTCGGCACCGTTATCGGCGCGGCCATTGGCGCCGTCGTAGGCGGCCTGGCTGGCAAGGGCATCGCCGAGAGCATCGACCCGACGATGGAAGAAGCCTACTGGCGCGAGAACTACGTCAATCGCCCGTACGTGACCAAGGGCTCGACCTTCGACGACTACGGTCCCGCCTATCAGTACGGCGTCGACAACTACTCGAAGTATCCGGGCAAGAAGTTCGACGACGTCGAATCGGACCTCTCCCGCGACTGGCAGCGCGCCAAGGGCAAGTCGGCGCTCACCTGGGAGCAGGCGAAGCACGCGACCAAGGACTCCTGGCATCGCGTGAGCGACGCTATCGAGCGCGCCACCCCGGGCGACTCGGACCGCGACGGCAAGTAAGCCGTACCTCGTAGCCAAGCAGCGCCCCGGCCCTTGCCGGGGCGCTTTCTTTTGTCGTGCTGCCGCTCAGGCCAGGGCGCGGCAAGCCGCCGCAAGCCGCTTCATGCCTTCCGCAAGCTCCGCATCCGAAGCCGCATACGAGATGCGGAAGTGCCCGGGCAGCTCGAAGGCGCTGCCGGGAACGAGCGCGACCCCCGCCTCCTGCAGGAAATACATGCATAAATTGGTGTCGGAGTCGATTTTCCGCCCGAGAAGGGCCTCGCAATTGGGGAAAACGTAGAACGCGCCATCGGGCACCGAGCACTCGATCCCCTCGATGCCCCGCATCGCGGCAACCACCAGGTCGCGCCGGCGCCTGTACGCCGCCAGGAAGGGCGGGAGGAAATCCATCGGCCCATCGAGCGCCGCCACTGCCGCCGCCTGGCTCACCGAGCTGGTGTGGGACACCGACTGCCCCTGCACGAGGTTGATGCCGCGGATCAGCGCCGCAGGCCCCGCGCCATAGCCGCAGCGCCAGCCGGTCATCGCGAACGCCTTCGATACGCCGTTGATCGTGAGGCAGCGCGAGGCCATCGCCGGCAGCACCGCCGCCATCGTCGCATAGGGCTCGTCGCGGTAGCGGATCTTCTCGTAGATGTCGTCGGACATGAACCACACATGCGGATGGCGCAGCAGCACCTCGCCCAGGGCGATGAGCTCCTCGCGCGTGTACTCGGCGCCGCTCGGATTGCTCGGTGAATTGAGCATCAGCCACTTGCTGCGCGGCGTGATGGCGCGTTCCAGCTGCGCGGGCGTGACCTTGAAGCCCTGCTCCGCGGGGCATCGCAGGATCACCGGCACGCCATCGGCCAGCGTCACCATGTCCATGTACGACACCCATGCGGGCGTGGGCACGATCACTTCGTCGCCCGCGTCCACCGTCGCTTGCAGCGCGTTGTAGAGAACCTGCTTGGAGCCCACGCCGATGGTGATCTCGGCCGGGGTGAAAGCGAGGCCGTTGTCCCGCTGGAACTTGCGGATGATCGCCTCGGTGAGCTCGCGCGTGCCCGGCACGTCGGTATAGCGCGTCTTGCCGGCGTCGATCGCCGCCTTGCCCGCTTCGCGAACATGCTTCGGGGTGTCGAAGTCGGGCTCGCCTTGCGCGAGCGAGATGATGGATCGCCCGGCGCGCGCGAGCTCGTTGCCGAGCCGCGTCATCTCCCGGGTCGCCGGCGGCTTCACGTTGGCGATGCGCTTGCTGAGGATTGCCGTCATTGGGCCATGTCCACTTTCACGCGAAAGACCCACTGCGCGATCGCAAGGGGCACGAAGATGGCGAGCATCAGGATGCAGCTGTAGGCACTCGCCAGGGCGAGGCGCCCGCTGTCGACCTGCTGGAAGATCTCGATCGGCATGGTGCTCATGCCGCCGTAGTAGAGCACGATGGTGGCGGAGAGCTCGGAGAGCGAGGTGACCCACATCAGCACCGCCGCCGCGGCCACCGCCGGGCCGATGAGCGGCAGCACCACCTTGAAGAAGGTGCGCAACGGGGGAACGCCGAGGCTCACCGACGCCTCCTCGATCGAGTCGCGCACGTTGTGCAACGGGCCCTCCGCCGCGCGCACGCTGTTGGGAATGCGCCGCAGGAAGTAGGCGAGCGCCATGATCATCCAGGTGCCGGTGAGGACGAGCCAGCCGGTATTGAAGGTATTGACCAGCGCGATGCCGAGCACGGTGCCGGCGATGGTAAGCGGCAGCATCACCATCACGTCGAGCGTGCGGGTGAGCCCGGAGCGCCGCTTCACCACCAGGTAGGCGACCGCCACCGAGAAGATCACGCCGGCGAGCGTTGCCACCGCCGCGAGCGAGAGCGAGTTCCACAGCGGCTGCGTCGATTTTGCGAGCGCCGTAGCCATGTGCGCGGTGGTGAAGCCGCCATAGTTGACCACTGGACCGCGCGCCGGCGTGAAGGCGGTGACAACCGCGACCACGGCAGGCGCGAGCGAGAGCACCACGACCAGGACCACACCCGCCGCGGCGATCATCGCCGGAACGCCGCTGATCGCAATCGGCGCCGGCGCCCTTCCCGACTCCATCTGGTACTGCCGGCGCTCGATCGCGAGCTTCTGCACCGCGAGCATCACGACCCCCAGCATCACGAGAAGCGAGGCCATGATCGTCTGCATCTGCGGGTTGCCGCCCAGCTCGCTCACGAACTCGTTGTACGCCTTCACCGCCAGCACCGGCATGCGTGGGCCGAGGATCGCGGGAATGCCGAAGCTGCCGATCACGTGGGTGAAGACCACCAGCGCCGCGCCGAAGATGGATGGCAGGATGAGCGGCAACGTGACGCCCGTGAGCACGCGCGCGAGCGGCCGCCCGAGGCTCATCGCCGCCTCCTCCAGGTTGCGGTCGACCGCTTTTAGGCCCACGTAGATCATCACGAACGCATACACGTAGCTGTTGAGCGTCATCACGAAGATGAGGCCCCACCACGAGTAGAGCGAGCCGATCTGCCAGCCCGTCGGTTCCAGCCAGGTATTGAGGATGCCCTGCTGCCCGAGGATCAGCGTCCAAGCCGCGGCCACCACCACGTCGGGAATGACGAGGGTCACGAGGGGCAGCGCCGCCACCCAGCCCGCGAGCGGGAACTTGCATCGCGCGACCAGGACCGCGAGCGCCCCGCCGATGACCATCGAGGTGGCGGTCACCGCGCCTCCCAGGATCAGCGTGTTCCACACCGAGTCGCGGTACGCGCGGTTGGCGAAGAAGGTGGCGTAGCCGCCGAGCCCGAAGCCGCCGTCCTTGCCGCGGAAGCTGTACGCGAAGGTGGTGACGAGCGGCCACACCAGGAAGAAGCCGAGGATCACGAAGCCCAGCACCATCACCGCGGTCCATGCCGGGTCGCGGCGCATCCTGAGGATTGCGCTCACTTGCCCTCCACCACGCGGGCACCGGGTGGCAGGCGAAGCATCACTTCCTCGCCGCGCCGATGGGCGCGCCCGTGCTGGACGCTCCAGGTATCCACGTGGATGAGACCGAGCGCGGTGCGAACACGGTAGCCCGTGACGCTCCCCCGGAACTCCACGCCCTCGATGACGCCCGGCAGGTCGCCTTCCCCGATGCCGATCTCTTCACGCCGCACGACCCTCAGTTTTCCCTCGCCATCCGGGATCAGGTTGGCGCTGCCGAGGAAGTCGGCCGCGTAGCCGTTCAAGGGACCGGCGTAGATCTCCTGCGGCCCGCCCATCTGCACGATGCTGCCGCGATCCATCACGGCGACGATGTCGGACATCGCCAGCGCCTCCTCCTGGTCGTGGGTGACGAAAACCGTGGTGATGCCCGATTCGAGCTGCAGCTCGCGCACCATCGCGCGCAGCTCCACCCGCAGCTTCACGTCGAGCGCGGCGAGCGGCTCGTCGAGGAGCAGCAGCTCCGGCTCGATCACCAGCGCGCGCGCCATCGCCACCCGCTGGCGCTGGCCGCCCGAGAGCTTGGCCGGGGAGCGGTCGGCGAGGTCGCCGAGTCCCACGCGCTCGAGCATCGCCATGGCCCGCGACCTGCCCTTCTTCGCCGCGACACCGCGCGCCTCCAGGCCGTACATCACGTTGGCGAGCGCGGAGCGATCGGGGAAGAGCGCGTAATCCTGGAACACCATGCCGATCGCGCGCTTGTGCACCGGCAGCTGCGTCACGTCGCGGTCGCCGAACCACACGCGGCCGGCGTCGGGGATCACGAACCCGGCGAGCATGCGCAGCAGCGTGGTCTTACCGCACCCCGAGGGCCCGAGGAGGGTGAAGAACTTCCCCGACGGGATCTCGAGGTCGAGGCCGGTGAAGAGCGGCGCGCCGTCGTAGCGCTGCGTCACGCCATCGAAGCGGATGCGCATTTCGCTACTTGGCCGCGACCAGCTCCTTCCAGGTCTTGATGAAGGCGGGCTGCGTGGCGGTGGCCTTCACGTGGTCGATGGGCGCCGCCTTGAATTCGCCGGCGCGCTTGAGGCCCACCTGGGTGGTGTCGACATCGTCGCGGATCGGACGACGGAAGAATTTCTTCACCAGCATCTCCTGCGCCTGCTTCGAGGAGAGGAAGTCATAGAATTTCTTCGCCTCGGCGGGGTTCGGCGAATTCTTCACCAGCGCCATGCCCTCGGGCGCAACGTAGGTGCCCTCGGTGGGATAGACGATCTCGATGTCCTTGTTGCCGCCGGCGACATACTCCTGCGCCGCGTACTCCATCGTCATGCCGACCGCGAATTCCCCCTTGGCGACGCCGTCGAACACCTGCGAAGCGGTGCTGGTGATGGTGGCGTTCCTCGCGATCCCCTTGAGCGGCTCCGCGCCGATCGACTCGTTGATTCCCCACAGCGTGGCGAGCGATGAGCTGGTCTTTTCCGGGTCGCTCACCACCAGCCGGTCCTTCCAGCGCGGGTGCGCGAGGTCCGACCAGGTCTTCGGCATCGGGTCCCCCTTGAGCGCGCGCTTGTTGACCATGATGACCATCACGTGGGCGTTGGTGCCGACCCACAGGTCCCTGGGGCTCTTGTACTGCGCCTGGATGCCCGCCGCCTCCGGCGACTTGTAGGGCGCGAGGAACTCCTCGTACAGGCCCAGCACCGCGAAGCCGCCCGACCAGAAGATGTCGGCCTTGGGCGCGCCGGCTTCCGCCTTGATGCGTTGCATCATCGCCCCGGTGCTGCCGCGCACGGCCGAGATCTTGATGCCGGGGTTGGCCTTGTTGAACTCCTCGGTGACCGCGTTGATGGCGTCGACGCTGTTGGAGGAATAGAGGACGACTTCGCCGGCGATGGCGGAGGTGATGCCGAATGCGGCAGCGAGCGTGGCGAGGGTGATGCGCTTCATGGCTTTCTCCGTGGGTGGTCCCGGCATTATGGCGGTTTTACGCGAGTGCGCCACCGCACAGACCGCGCCGCCGCACAGAGCCACGATGGGGTCTCATTCGAGAGGTCCCCGATGCGCAAATCAGCCCTCGCCGCCAGCGTCCTGGCGTGCTTCCTCGCCCTGCCCGCGGCCGCCCAGCTGAGCATCAACTTCGGCGGCCCCGGCGTTCACATCGGGATCAACCTGCCGGTCTATCCGACGCTGCAGCGCGTGCCCGGCTATCCGGTGTATTACGCGCCCAACCTGAACTCGAACTACTTCTTCTATGACGGCCTCTACTGGGTCTACGACGACGACAACTGGTACTCGAGCTCCTGGTACAACGGCCCGTGGCATACCGTGGATCCGTACTACGTCCCGTCCTATGTGCTGCGAGTGCCGGTGCGCTATTACCGCCGGGCTCCCGAGTATTTCCGCAGCTGGCGTGCCGATGCGCCGCCGCGCTGGGATGAGCATTTCGGCGGCTCGTGGGAGCAGCGTCGCAGCGGCTGGGACCGATGGGATCGCAGGTCGGCGCCGGCACCCGCGCCGTTGCCGGTCTACCAGCGCCAGTACTCAGGCAACCGCTATCCCCAGGTCCAGCAGCAAGTCACGATCCAGACGCAGAGCTATCGTTACCAGCCGATTGAGCAGGTGACGCAGCAGCACTTCGAGCAGCGGCGGCAGCAGGTGCAGGGCGACCGCGCGCCGCAGCAGCAGGAGCGGCAAGCCGCGCCGCAACGCCAACCCGATTTCCGTCAGCGGGAACCACAGCGGCAACCGGCGCCCGCGCTGCCGCAGGCGCAAATCCCGCAACCGATGGGGCAGCGGCAGGGCCTGCCCCAGCCGATGACGCCAGCACCCGGGCAGGGGCTGGCACCTCGCGAGCAATCCGCACCCGCTGCGCAAGCTCAGGGGCGCGGCCCTGGCAACGTGCCGGGCAGAAGTGATGACCCGGACGAAGGCAAGGGCAAGGGCCGCGACCGCGGTGAGGAGCGAGGCAAGGGCAATGACCGCGGTGAAGAACGAGGCAAGGGCCGCGGCAGGGACTGAACACCTGTCAGCGCGCGCTTCGGTGCGGAGTTCCGCGGGCGGTGATGCTGGCGGTGCGCAAGGCCCGGAACTCGCTGCGCAGCTTGCCGACGATGGAAACGCCGCCCTCCCGCCGGGCGCCGCCTGGATTGGCGAGCCCCCTTTAAATGTTACCGCCTTCGTTTTCCCAGGACTTGATGTGTGCCTTGTGCTCGAGGTGGGCAACGCGGCGATGAATTCGGCGCCGGGAGAGGAGCGTCGCGGCAGCGCCTGCGGCGGTCGCCGTAGCAGCCAGCACCAGGATCCAGCCCAAGCCGGTTGAAAGAGCGCTGCGCTTCGCCATGGAGTTCTCCTTGAAGGAAGGCCATCGTGGCAGGATCGCTGCATTCTGTCGGTGTGGTAGCGTACGGTGTCCTGCCAAAGCTGCTTCCGCGGCGTTTCGCCCCGCATTTCCCGCATCTCGTCGCTTTCCGCTCGCGGCAGTTGCGGCAGCCTCCTAGAGTTCGTCCATCAGCAACGCCGCACCCAACGAACCCAGGGAGAAACACAAATGTTGACCGCCTACTTCACCGTCGTGACCGTCGCCTTCTTCGTCGCCATCGCCGCCAACGTGGCCGTCGCCGTCACCTCGCTGTGCGCCTAGAGCTTGTCGTACTTGGTCGATTTCCCGCGCGACTTCTCGACGGGATACTTGACCGCGTTCTTCTCGAGCTTGGCGAGGATCGCCTCCCCCACGTCGATCTTCAGGATGTCGGCCAGCTCGAATAGATAGATCGCCACGTCGGCGATCTCGTCGGCGACGTCCTCCCGGTTCTGCTCGGCGTGACGCCACGCCGCATCCCGGTCCTTCCACTGGAACTCCTCGAGGAGCTCCGCCGCCTCGATGGCAACCGAGACCGCGAGGTTCTGCGGATCGTGGAACTTGAGCCAATCGCGTTCGTCGCGAAACTTGCGGATAGCAGCCAGCACTTTTTCCATGGGGGCCTCGCCAGGTTGACGGCCCCATTATCCGCATCGGGTAGCTCACGCCATGAGCTTGACTACCCGTAGCTTGGGCGCCATGACTCTCCTCATGTCGTGCCGCGTCGCAGGCTTCCAGCACCACCTGGGTGTGCGCTTCTGGTCGCAACTCAGAAAGGGTGACGTCCTCACCCTCCGCCGGGAAGCGGGAAACCGCCATGATCCGCGCGCCATCCGAGTGGAATGGCGCGGCGCCATGTTGGGCTACGTGCCGCGGGAGGCCAACTTCGCCGCCGCCCAGCTGATGGATCGGGGCGCGCCCCTTAGCGCCCGCATCGGCGAGCTGTATCCCGGTGTCGATTGGCGCCAGCGCCTGGTGATCGAGGTGTGCGCCGAAGCGCCGGTCGAGGAAGCCGCGGCACCCTCCAGCCACGCGCTCAGCGCGATGGTGGCCGACCCGCAGGTTCCGGCGGTCATCCTCGCGCCAGACGCTCCGGCGACGGGTTCGCTCCATGAGAAGGCACTGGAGGTGCTGGATGACGCCGTCGCCGCAATCGCGTGGCGCCTCGCCACGCCTCCGAGGGTCGTCGATTCGGCCACCGGTCGTGAAGCACGGCTCTGGGAGGCGCTCTCCATCTCGATCGATGGGCGCGGCCGCGGCATGCGCGTCACGTGCCTCGGCGAGAACGCGCGCACGGCCCCGCGCGTCACGCTCGACCTGCGGCGGCCCGTCTCCGCGGAGAACTGGATCGAGGCGCTGCAGCCCGTGCTATCGCGCATCGCTCGCGAGCACGGCCTCGCCGCGGCCCTCGGCCCCATGCCGCTCGCGCATTGGGTGCACGCCTGCCTGCGCCTCACCTTCCAGGACTTCGTGGATTTCGACGCATTGCGCCAGCAGCTGCTCGCCCATCTGAATCCCGATCCCCTCGCGCGATCCCTGGCCAACCGCATCTTCGCGCCCTCGCCCGAGACCCCGGAATTCAACTGGGTGTGCGATCGCCTGGGCAAGCTGGCGCTCCTCGCCGTGGAGGCCCCGCGCCTGGTGCCCTTCCTTCACCTGCTTCAGGCGGACAGCCGCGCCACCGAGCTTTCGTCAGTCGAGGAGCTGGTGAGCCGGCTGAAAGAGCTGGCTCCGGGGCTCGGGACGGAGAATCGCGGGCCCACTATCCTTCGGGTGCTGAATCGGCCGCCCGGAATCGAGGATCAGGCCGCACCCGGCGGCCAGCTGCCGCTCATCGTGAATGCGGCGGCGGCGTAAGCGCGAGCAACCCTCGGGACGAGCTCCTGGCGCGATAATGGGATTTTTGACGGGAGCGGGAAATGGCTCTTGCACGCATGCTCTTGGCGTCGGGGTGGATCGTTGCGGCTTCAGGCGTGCCGCTTCACGCCCAGGATTTCCCCTCGAAGCAGCCGGTCAGGCTGATCGTCACCTTCGCGCCCGGCGGTGGCTCGGACACCATCGCCCGCACCGTGAACGCGAAGATGGGCGAGGCGCTCGGGCAGGTCGTGATCGTCGAGAACAAGGCGGGCGCGGGCGGCGCCATCGCGACCGACTTCATCGCCAAGTCGCCGTCCGATGGCTACAACGTCCTGTTCACGGTTTCCTCGCACAGCATCAACCAGGCGTTGATGCCGGCGCTTCCCTTCGACACGGAGCGCGACCTGCGCGGCGTGACGCTCATCGGCGCGCTGCCGCAGGTGCTTGCCGTGCATCCATCGGTGGCCGCGAACAACCTGCAGGAGTGGATCGCGCTCGGCAGGAAGGATCCGAAGGCGCTGCAATACGCCACCGGCGGCATCGGGTCGCCGGGCCATTTCGCGGGTGCGCTGCTGCAATCGGTGGGCAAGCTGGACCTCACCCACGTGCCTTACCGCGGCGCGGGGCCGGCAATGGCGGACGTGATGGGCGGCCAGGTGCCGGCGGTGCTCGGCACGCTGAGCGGGATCCTGCCGCACATCAAGAGCGGCAAGCTGAAGGCGATCGCGGTCACCTCGAAGCAGCGCTCGTCCCTCATCCCCGACGTCGCGACGATCGCGGAGTCGGGCTTCCCGGGCTACGAGTCGGATACGTGGATCGGCACGTTCGTGCCGCGCGCGACGCCGGATGCGGTGGTCAACAAGCTCCACCAGGCCACACTTGCCGCGTTGAAGGACCCCGCTGTCGCGGCGCGCATGGCGAGCCAGGCGGGGCTCATCATCGGAGGATCGCCCGCGGAGCTCGATGCGCTCGTCGGGCGCGAGATCCGCCAGTTCAGGCAAGTGGTGCGGGAGCAGAACCTGAAACCGGAGTGACCTTCAGCGCAGGATCATCTGCGTGCACCGGAACACCGCGATCACCTTCCCCTTAGCCGACCTCACCTCCGCATCCCACACGTGGGTGTTGCGCCCGCGATGCACGGGACGCGCGACGCAGGTGACGTCTCCCTCGGTCGCGGTGCCGACGAAATTGCACTTGAACTCGATCGTGGTGAAGCCGGTCGCCCCTTCGGGCAAGTTGCGGATGGTGCCGTAGCCGCAAGCGGTGTCGGCCAGCGCGGCCACGGCGCCGCCATGCAGGAAGCCGTTGGGGGCCCGCACCGCCTTCCCCGTGTGCATCCGCATCTCGACCTCATCGGCCTCCACGCTCAGCACCTCTATTCCGAGGGTCTCGGGCAGGCAGCCATGGCCGAAGGCGGCCCACTCGGCGGCGGTCGAGGGGAACGTACGCGTCGCAGTCGTCACGGGGACCCTTTCGGGCGAGGCTGGAGAAGGTCGTATCTTGCCGCAACCCCGGCCTTTGTAGCTCGCGAGCCACGCCGAGCTACCTTTGTAAATGCTTTCGATCGCACTCCTGGGCAGATGCGCGGTCTCACACGCACGTACGAACACGTCGCAAAGGAGAAGCAGCCATGTTGAAGAAGACCGTAGTCATCGCCACCCTCGGCGCGGCAGTTGCCAGCATGGGCTTCGCTACCCGCGCGGATGCGGCCGACCCCGTCCTCGGGGCCCTCATCGGCGGCGGAATCGGCGCAGCCATCGGCCATGACTCGAACCGCCATCACGGCGGCGCGGTCGGCGCAGTGGTGGGCGCGCTCATCGGCTCCAGCATCGCCTCGAGCTCCAACCGCTACTACGGCGATCGCTACTATGACGACCGCTATTACGACAACCGCTACTACGACAACCGCTACTACGACCACCGCTACTACGACAACCGCTACTACGAGCCCCTGCCCGCCTATGGCGCCTACTACGCGCCGCCGGTCTACTATGCGCCGGCGCCTGCCTACTACGCGCCGTCATTTGGCGTCGTCTACAGCAGCGGCCCGTCGTATCGCTACCGCGGTGGCTACCGCGACCATCACTGGCACGATGGACGCCGGTATCGCTGAAGCGAGCGCCGCAACCCAGTCCAAAGCCCCGCCTCGGCGGGGCTTTCCTATTTCACCGCCCCCCGCTCCTTCACCTGCACCGTCCCGCGGCGCTCGGTCTCGGCGACCGCGGCGGCGACGGAGCTCTGGATCAGCCCCACGAAGCGATCGGCCAGCACGTCGCTGCGCACGTTGTCGAACAGGTTGAGCGAGGCCGAGTTGGGGTCGTAGAGCTTCTGGTGCTCCAACGAAACACCGCGGTCGAGGACGTTGAGCGTCTTCGGGTCGAGCACCCAGACCTCGATGAACGAGTACGGCGCCACGAAGTGATTCGACTGGATCTTCTCGCCTTGCGGCGTCATCGACTCGGCGCCCGTGGTCGGCGCCCGCCCGCGCTCGCACGATTCCGGATCGCTCTGGCACAGGGGCTGCGCGAAAATGCCCAGGCCCTCGATGCGGGTCGGCATGCGTTCGCGCGACTGCGGGCGATACGCCGGCATCGCCACCAGCACGGTGTCCCACCGCTCGCGCGGCAGCTTCTCGAGCTCCTGGCGGATCCAGCGCAGCAGCGACTCGCCGCTGGTGCCGACGCGGCGCGATTGCGGCGGTGTGAGCGCGAGGTAGATGCGCTCGCCCGACGGGTCGGACTTCGCGATCGCGGTATCGAGGCCCTTCAGGACGATCCTGTTCAGCTCGCCGTCGGGCACGTCCATGGTGCTGCGCTTGTACGGGGAGACGTGCGAGCCGACGCTCGCCTCCTCGTAGATCACGTTGAATTTGTTGCCGACCGCGGCGACCAGCGCGTGGACGCGCGGCTTGGGAGGCGGCTCGGCGGGTTGCTGGGCGCCGGCGACGGTGGTGGCGACGACGAAGGCGGCGCTGGAAAGAAAACGGGGAGGAATCATGTCGTCATTCTGCACGACGACGACCCCTTCCCGGGGCCTCACCTCAATCTCCTTCTGCCTAGAGGGAGAGGGCCGGGATGAGGGGCTAGCGGTTCATCCCCCGCCCACCGCTGCGTTGCGGCGGGCCGGATTGCGTGTCCTCACGCTCGGCGCGCTCGGAGCGCGCCGCCGGGGCCTGCGCGTGCTGTGGCGGCGCCGCGGAAATGGCACGCGGAGCGGCGGGCGCGAGGGCCTGCGGTTGTGGAGCAGGCGCTGCACGCTGCGGCTGCGAGGGTGCCACGCGGGAAAGCGGCACGGCGCCAGGCGGTTGCTCGCGAACCACGCGCTCCTGCGGCACCGCGCGTTGGCGCGAGCCGTCGTCGACGCGGCGTCCGCCATCGTCGCGATAAGTCGGCAGGGCGGGCCGGGTGATGTTGCGATCCCGCGTCCCCGGGGTGCGTGCCGCTTCCTCGGTGCGCGGCGGGAAGAATCCCTGTTGCGTGGGCTGCGTCGTCTGCTGGGGCGCGGCGCGGCGCTGGTAACGTCCATCGCCGCGGTTCACGTCCGGGCCATCGCGACGGCCGTCGCGGTTCCAGTCGCGCCCGTCGCGGCGTCCATCGCGGTTCACGTCGCGGCCCCACCTGCGGTCACGATCTCCGGCGCGTTCGCGGTGGCTGTGGTTCACCGACCAGCGCACGCCCGGACGCCAGTCGCGGCCGTGGTAATACCAGGGGCGGTAGCTCGAGTAGCGCAGGTAGCGGCGCGGCCAGTCGAAGTAGCTCAAGTGGAAGCCGCTGCCGAGGGTGATGCCGTAGCCCCAGCCGAGGCCGCGATAA
Source organism: Usitatibacter sp. (assembly GCA_046590805.1). Lineage (GTDB taxonomy): Bacteria > Pseudomonadota > Gammaproteobacteria > Burkholderiales > Usitatibacteraceae > Usitatibacter. Next base: position 1,563 of record JBKJTM010000287.1, on the reverse strand, counting down.
CCGTTGCGCCACGAATAGCCCGGCCACGGGTTCCAATGGATCGGCTGGTACTCGGGCCACCACCACGCGCCGTAGGCAACGCGCGGATCATAATAAGGAACGTACACCACCTCCGGCGTGGGCGACTCGATCACGTAGTCGCGGCCCTGGCGCTGGACGACGATCTCCTCGCCCGAGGTCAGGGTGCCGGCGGCATCCGCGCGCGCGCGCAGCTCCTGCACCGTGTCCATCACCTGGTTGGGCTGGGCGATGAAAGCTTCACCCAGGCGCTCGGTCCAGTCGCGGCGTTCGTCCATCATCGCGAGCACCTGCGGGAAGGCGACGAGGGCGAGGACGCTCGGATCCCACGGCTCGTTCTCGACCAGGCGCACGGCGGTATCGCCACGCACGCCGGAGTTCGCCCGCGACCAGCTGGAGGCCTCGGCGACGTCCCGGGGATAGGTCGAAGCGGTAAGGATCTGCGAAAGCAGCGAGTCCGGGTAGAGCGCGATCGGCGCGAGCATCTGGTCCAGCTCCGCCTGCGAGAAACCGCCCCGCGGGGGCTCCCGGTATTGCGCCGTAGCCGCGCCCGCGAAGAGCACCAGCACCGCGACCCACATCACCTTCATCCACTGCTTCATGGCGATCCTCAGACCGTTATCCGTTTAGGGATAACGCATTGTCGCGGCCTGCGGAAGACGGCATTCACATCTGCTTACAACTTGGCCGACGGCGCTTCCGGGGCGGCGTTCGATCGCCCGAGCAGCTCCCCCAGGCGGGAAGTGTCCACGGGCTTGGTGATGTGGGCGTCGAACCCGGCCTCCATCGCCCGCCGTCGGTCCTCGGTGGCGCCATATCCCGTGAGCGCCACCAGGTAGGTCCGGGCGCGGTGCCCCTCGGCCGCACGCAGCCGGCGCGCGAGCTCGAAGCCATCAATTCCCGGAAGCCCGATGTCCACCAGCGCGACGTCGGGCTCCATCGCGAGCGCCTTGTCGAGGCCGGCGATGCCGTCGGCGGCGGATTCCACCCGGTGGCCCATGACCTGGAGCAGCTCCACCAGCGTCTCACGGGCGTCATCGCCGTCTTCCACCACCAGGATCGTCCGCGCGAGCATGCCCCCCTGGGACGGCGGCGCCGCGGGCATCGGCTGCGCCGGCCGTTCAATCGCCGGGAAGCTCACAGAGAACTCGCTGCCGCGGTTCTCGCCTTCGCTTTGCACCTCCGCGCGGCCTCCGTGCAGCTCGGAAAGGCGCCGCACCAGCGTGAGGCCGATGCCGAGGCCGCCCTGGCTGCGGTCCAGGTCGCGCTCGCCCTGCACGAAGAGGTCGAAGGCACGCGCGGCCAGCTCGGGCGACATGCCGGCGCCGTCGTCGGTCACGACGACACGGCACTCTTCGCCCACGCGCGCGGTGCTCACCCGGATCGTCCCGCCCGGCGGTGTGTACTTGGCCGCATTGATCAACAGGTTGCTGGCGATCTGGTCGAGGCGCACCGGATCGCCCCGTACCCAGGCCTCGCGCAGATCGGGGACTACACGGTGCCGGGCGGTGCGGCCGGTGGATGCGAGCGTATGCAAAGCCTCCT
>JBKJTM010000305.1:0-3041 GCA_046590805.1 Usitatibacter sp. | reverse complement strand
GCCTGCTCTACGCTTTCGAGCGCGACGCCGGCCCGTCCCGAGACGCCGTCGATCGAGGCGGTGCAAATCGCCGCGATCGGGTCGGCGACGAGTGGTTCCAACCGCGCGCAGCTTTGTCTCGCCGCGGCGAGATCGCCCATCACCTGCTGCACGGTGGCTCACGCCCATCACCTGCTGCACGGTGGCGAGCGTGAGCCACGCCTGGGCATTGCGCGGGTCGCGCCGCACCGCCTGGACGAGGTCGTCTCGCGCCGAAGCGAACTGGTGGGCGTTCTGCCGCAACGTCGCACGCAGCACCAGGACCGGTACCGGCGGCTCCGGCTGCGACCACCACGGTGCGAGCGCCGCCTGGGCCTGGCCGAACTGGCGCGGGTCGGACTCGCTGCGGCCGCGAGCGATGTGGAGATGGGCGGCGCGGACCGCTACGCCGAGGTTCGCGGGCTCGCGCGCCAGGGCTTCCCGAAGCGCCGACGCCTGGCGCGCACCGGCATCGCCGGGACGCCCGGGCAAGCGCTCGAGGACCTCGTGGTCGCCCGCGGGCGTTCGCGGCGCGCCGAGCGCCATGGGGCCGGCGAAACCTAGCGCGATACAAGCCGCCAGAGAAGCGGTGAGACGCATGGGAAACTGCCGCCGCGGCAATGCCGCGGCGGCATGAGAACTCACGGCGCCGGGTTAGCGGGCAGGCCGTTCGCGCCGTTCGGTGAACCCGGCAGCGGCGTCCTCAGGTACGGAAACGCGTTGTCGAACTGGCTGTCCTCGACAAGCACGCCATCCGTGTACGGCAGGTTGGCGCTGGCGGGCTTGCCCGCGCCCGGGGGAAGCAGGTACCCCATCGCCACGCGCAGCGTGATGTCCACCACGTCGTCGCCGGGACGACGGCCGTTCGGGAATCCGGCCGGGTCACAGCCGGGATTGGCGAGCGCAAGCGCACCATCGACGAAGCACAGCGCGGCACCGAGGCTGTTCTGGCGTCCCTTCGCCGTGGCCGGCAGGGCGGTGTTGAGGCGAATCGCCTCGTAGGTCACGCCGGTCCTGGGCTTGTTCACGTTCGCGACCCCGGTGAGGAACACCGCCACCAGATCCGTTCTCGGGTATACGTTCGGCGCCTGCACGCCGGCTGCGGCGTAGAGCGACGCGAGCAACGCGGGCAGCGTCGGATTGGTCACGTAGTCGGCGAACTGGCCGTCGCCGGTCGGCTCGCTGCCGTTCCACTTGTCCTTGTCCTTCAGGCCGATGACGAGCTCGTTCACGAGCGGCATGCCGAGGCGCGACACCTGCACCTGGTTGCGGTCGCGAACTACCCGCGACAGCGGCACATCGCTCACCAGGCGTGAGCGCGGCAGGCTGGCCGTCGACCAGACGCCGATGACGGGGTCCCCGGCACTGGTGAGGCAGCTGATCGGAACCTCCAGCGCATGGGTCGTGATGTTCTTGCCCGCCGTCGCGTTGGCCGAACCCGTGCGGCTGCCGATGACCCGCGCCGTCGGGATGTTCACCAGGTCGAAGATCTCGCCCAGGTTCACGCCGAAGCCTTCGCGGCGCTGCCCGACGAACATCCGGCCGGGTGCGCTGCAACCGGGGATCGAGATGGTGTACAGGTGCTTCGCCGCATAGCCCGCGTAATCGGGGAGCGACTTGTTGCCGATATTGTCCACCGGCTTCTGGAATTCGCCGGCGCCGCCCGCGAGGTTCACGACCTGGGAACCGGAGCCGGAGCCGCGACGCGGACCGCGGATCACGGACAACGTATAGCTCTCGTTGGCGTTCAGCGACGTCGGGTTCACATCAGTGATCGCTCCTGAATTGATCAGCGGAATGGCGACACTCTTGCCGCCGATATTGAGCGAGGTGTTCTTGTTGGTGTACTGGAACTTGAACTGGAACGTCACGTCCTCGTTGCCGTCGCCGTTGTTGTCCACGTGGATCTCGTAGAGCGCGTCGGTATCCAGGGCGAAATAGTTCGGGCCGCCGAACGGATCCTGCAGCGGCACGTAGTTGGCGATCAGCGTCACGAAGTCGGCGCGCCCCGGCTCGTAGCTGCGGAAGGCGTAGACGTCCGTTCCATCGACCCTCGGGAGGCCGGCGATCATCGGCGCCTCGCGATGGCTGGAAGCGAGCGCGGCCGGAATCACGGCGTTGAATGCCGCCAGGGATGCGGCGAGCCCGAGCGTTGTTTTCATGAAGGAAGGCATTGGTGACTCCTGCGTCGGTGGATGACTGGGATGACTGCCGGCACGACATGACGGGATTCGTCTAGTCGCCCTTGTCATCTGCCATTACGCAGGGCCGCGCCGTTTGGATGTGGCGGGCCCGATTTAAATCCCCCGGTATTTTTTACCGGCGAGCGCAATCCGAAACCGCTCCTAAAAAATGGTTCTTCCGGCATTTGCGGGGAAGCGGTTGGAGCCGACGTGGCGGCTGTCATCTCCCGGCCCGGAAACTGCAATCGTGAGCCCTCGGGGCGCCTGATGCGTGTAGCGGCGACTCCTGGCGGGCATCTGGGCAAAGGTGAGCAGCGCGGGTCGCGGCTACACGCATCGGCCCTCGCGCTCGCAGTTTCAGGGCGCGTGAGATGACAGCGCCCACGTCCCCGGAAATCAGTGAAGAACCTAAAAAATACGCGTGCCCACGAACCAGCTGACGGCGGCGATGAAGGCGGAAGCCGGGATGGTGAATATCCAGGCCCACACGATATTGCCCGCGACGCCCCAGCGCACGGCGGAGACACTGCGCGTGGAGCCCACACCGACGATCGCGCCGGTGATCGTGTGCGTGGTCGACACCGGAATGCCGAGCGCGGTCGCGGTGAACAGCATGATCGCGCCGCCCGTCTCGGCGCAGAACCCGTGCACCGGCTTCAACTTGGTGATCCGCTGTCCCATGGTCTTCACGATCCGCCACCCGCCGAACATCGTTCCCATGGCGATCGCGACATAGCAGGCGACGATCACCCACGTCGGGACGGTCTCCTGCGGACCGAGCGAGCCGGCGGCGATCAGCAGCACCCAGATGATGCCGATCGTCTTCTGCGCATCGTTGCC
>JBKJTM010000094.1:0-14052 GCA_046590805.1 Usitatibacter sp. | reverse complement strand
GGCGAAGCGGAAACCGACCCCTTTCTCGCACGCCTCTGCCACGACCTCATCGCGCGGGTCGAGCGCATCGAGCGCCTCACCCCGAAGATCGTCGAGGTGGTGGTGCACGCGCCGCTCGCGGCGCGCAAGTTCCGCCCCGGCCAGTTCTATCGCCTGCAGAACTACGAGGCCTACTCGGCACGGCCGGAAGGCACCCTGCTGTCGATGGAAGGTCTCGCCCTCACCGGCGCCTGGGTCGATCGCGAGCGCGGCCTGGTATCGACCATCGTGCTCGAGATGGGCGGCTCGAGCGACCTCTGCGCGATGTTGAGGCCCGGCGAGCCAGTCGTGCTGATGGGCCCGACCGGCACCGCGACCGAGACACCGGGCGGCGAGACGGTGGCGCTGGTCGGCGGCGGCCTCGGCAACGCGGTGCTCTTCTCGATCGGCGCGGCGATGCGCGCGGCCGGATCGCGAGTCCTCTACTTCGCCGGCTACAAGAAGCTGCAGGACCGCTACAAGGTGGCCGAGATCGAGGCGGCGGCCGATGAGGTGGTGTGGTGCTGCGACGAGGCGCCGGGCTTCGCGCCGACGCGCCCCGGCGACAAGAGCTTCGTCGGCAACATCGTGGAAGCGATGGCGGCTCACGCGAGCGGGACGCTTGGAAAGGCGTCGGTCGCGCTACAGGACGCCGACCGCATCATCGCCATCGGCTCCGACGGCATGATGGCCGCGGTGGCCCGCGCCCGGCATGGCCTCCTGCAGCCGCACGTGAAGCGCGCCCATGTCGCGATCGGCTCGATCAACTCGCCGATGCAATGCATGATGAAAGAGATCTGCGCGCAATGCCTGCAGCCCCAGGTGGATCCCGCGACCGGCAAGACGCGCTACGTGTTCTCCTGCTTCAACCAGGACCAGCCGCTGGACGAGGTCGACTTCGCCGGACTGAGGCAGCGCCTCGGCCAGAACTCGCTGCAGGAGAAGCTCACCGCGCGCTGGATCGATCGCTGCCTGGTCGCGGAGGGCGCACGAGAGCGCCCGTAGCCGCGAACGGCTACAAGGAATTCTTCGAGTAGAGACTCACCGGATCGCCGCGGCCCCAGTCGAGGGTGTCCTGATGCGCGAAGCCGAGCTTCTCGAGCAGCCGCGACGAGGCGTGGTTGTCCGGGGAGGTGATCGCCACCACGCGCGTAAGACCCACGGAGGCGCGCGCGTAGTCGAGCACGCCCTGCGCGGACTCCCGCGCGTAGCCCTGCGACCGGAAGCGCGGCAGGAAAGCGAAGCCCAGGTCCACGTCTTCCAGCTGCTCGCGCTTCACCAGGCCGCAGATCCCGAGCGGCGCGCGGTCGGGCTTGCCCTCGACCAGCCACAGGCCGAAACCGCGCTCAGCGTACATCTTCATCGGTCCCTGCTCGATGTAGCGGCGGGCATCGTCGAGGCTGCGAACGTTCTTGTCGCCGATGAAGCGCAACCAACCCGGGTCATTCAGCAGTTCGAGAATGAAAGCCGCGTCACCTGGAGCCAGGCGGCGGAGCCGGAGCCGCGGTGTCTCGAGGACGTGGCTCAGCCGACTTTCACCAGCTCGACGTCGAACACCAGCGTGGCATTGGGCGGAATGACGCCACCAGCGCCGCGCGCGCCATAGCCCATCTCCGGCGGGATGATGAGGGTGCGCTTGCCGCCGACCTTCATGCCGGCCACGCCCTCGTCCCAGCCGCGGATCACCTGCCCTGCGCCGAGCTGGAATTCGAACGGCGTGCCGCGCTCGACGGAGCTGTCGAACTTCTTGCCGTGCCCGTCGGCCTTGGCGGGATCGTGCAGCCAGCCGGTGTAGTGGACGCGGATGGGGCCGGAGCGCGCTTCGGCGCCCGTGCCTTCGAGCACGTCGATCTTCTGCATGTCAGCCATCGATGTCTCCTCAGAACGGCCCGTCATTGTATTGGATCGCGAATCCGCAGACTTCAACGCCGGATGCGCAGGCCGAATAGGTCCAGCGCGCGTTGATGTAGTACTGGCCGCCATCGCCGGCCCAGCAGTAGCCGTTTTGCGCGGCGTTGCTGGCGTTGATGGTCTGGTACGCCCGCGAGAGGAACGTGATGGAATTGTAGTTTCCATTGGTGCTGCGCAGATTGCAGAAATTGGCGGTGGTCGCGGGCTCCATGATCCCGGGGCACCTGTTGATCGAGATCTCGAGCGTCACCGGTTGGGGCGTGTAGGCGCCGCCCGCGGACTCGCTGAAGATCACGGTGCCCGACGAACGGCCGGGCGACGTGGACGGCAGCGGCATGAAGAGCGTCCGACCCGAGGCCTGTCGCTGCAGCAGCGGATTGCCGATGCCGGCGAGGGCGTTGGTGACGACGTTGCTGGGCGCGGCACAACCGGGGACCGCGGGGACTACCGTGACGGTGACGCCGAAGGGGGCGACCAGCGTCGCCGGCGCCGCGGGCGGGATCAGGAACAGGTTGCACTCCCCGCTCGAGCGCATTTGGACCGAGACCATCTTGGGGGCCGAATCGCCATCGCCGAACCTCACCGGCACGCCGTTCCCGTTGCCCTCGCAACCGGGCCCCTGGTAGGTGTAGTTGACGTCGAAGGAGCCGACGCTGCCGCCGGTGCGTTGGATGAAAGCCTGGGCAACGGCATTCGGAGCGGCGACGACGTTGTCCGAGACGAACGAGAACTTGCCGGCCGGCGAGGGCGGCGGCGGAATCGTCGCGATGTTCGCCCGCACACCCTGCATGTGACCCTTGGCGACCCAGGCGCCCAGGAAAGTGGATGTGAAGCCGTTGAACGTCACGAACATGTTCTCCATCGAGAAGGGTCCGCCCTGCCCGCCGACACACGTGTAGGTGCCGCTCACGCGCCGCTGTCCGCCGTATTGCGTGGCCGCCGGCGCCGTATAGGTGCAGTTCGCCCCCGACGGTGACTGCGTGACGCCTTCCGGCCGCGTCTGCATCATGAAGCCGCTATCCCCGTCGTCGATGGTGATCGACATCGCCTCGTAGCGCGTGCCGCCGGGATCATCCTCTGAGCTGGCAAGGTGGCCGAGGTAGCTGCCGGTGAGGCTATTCTTGCGGAAGGCGTAGCGGCTTACCGTTTTTGTCACCGAAGTACCGTCCGCGGTGTAGCTGAGCGTGGCCGAGCTGCGGTCGCGAACCTCGAAAGTCATCGAGCCGACCTGCCGGCGCGTCACCGCGGCCGGGTTGAACGCATTGCCGAAATACGGGCCGGTGGTTTCGTACAGCGGCCCGCTGAAGGCGTAGCGGCCGTCCGAAGTGGGCGCCGATCGCACAAGCGACGAGGCCACATACCAATGCGGCCGGCCCTGCGCGTCGAAGACGAAGAGCGTCGCGAAGATCGTGTCGCCCTGCTCGATGATGTTGACGCCCCAGCCGCTCTCGTCCGGAGGGAACCAAAGATCGGTGCGCCACCCGTTGCCTTCGTGAAGGCCCGCATTGAGGCGCGACAGGGCGATGCGCCCCAGGGACGAGGTGATGCCGTTGCCGGCAAAGGACCCCGTGAGGCCATTGGGCGTCATGTCCACGGCCATCGAGAAGGGACCGCTGCCCCGCACACCGCACTGAGTAAAGGTGCCGGCTGCGGTGGAGATCTGCCCGCTCTGGCCACGGATACCGTCATCGGTGCACTGTCCGAGGGTATCGCTCGACTCGGCGATGCGCAACGTGGAGGCGGTGTCATTGAAGACCATCCGCACCGCATTGCGGATCTCGGGGCCGGCTGCGGAGGCCGGCTGGTACAGGTAGCCGACATACGTGCCGCTCAGGTCGATACTCCTGAAGCCAAACGGACGCACCTGCTTGGAGACGCTCACGCCATCGATCGTGTAATCGACGACGGCGGGGCTGCTGGTGAGGTCGATCCTCATGGTGCCGACCTGTCGCCGCGTCACCCTCGCCGGATCGAAGGAGCCGCCGAACCAGGGGCCCGCGGCTTCATACAGCGCGCCCGAGAAGATCGCCGACCGATCGGGCGACGCGTCGTCACCGCCCACGAGGCCCGATGCCACGTACCACTTGGGCCGCCCGTCCGGTCCGTACACGAAGAGCGCGCCGAAGAGGGCATCGCCCTGGTGGAAGAGGTTGAGGCCCCAGCCGGATTCGTCCAGGTTGAGCCAAAGGCCGGTGCCGTAGCGATACTGGGGGGTGGCCGATGCCACCGGGGCGGCAAGGGAAAGGATCGCCGCGCAGATGAGGGCGCCGAACGATGCGAAAAGAGAGGGTGAGCGAAGTTGCATGGGAGGCCTTAGACAATGTAGACCACGACCCGCCAGGTCAGTTGCCGAAGTCCCTCACATGGAGCATGCAACGCCGAGGCGTCTACTTCCGGGATCCATCGCCCGTGGCGTCCGAGCATCATCCACCCATCGCCGCGCGCTATCTGTTGGGCAACGCACAGAGGGGTCCGCTTGGGCCGGCTACCTGTCCTTGCTGCCAGAATGTATCCGGACATTCCGCAGGACTGCGAACATGAAAAGCTCGGGCGCGAGCCAAGGCCAGTCGGCATCGGAGCTCATCTCGAAAAGAATCGCCGAGCTCGGGGACTGGCGCGGGGAAACCCTCGGCAGAATGCGCAAGCTCATTAAGGAAGCAGACCCGAGCGTCGTCGAGGAGTGGAAGTGGATGGGCACTCCGGTCTGGTCGCACGACGGCATCATCTGCACCGGCGAATCCTACAAGAAGGTCGTGAAGCTTACCTTCGCCAAGGGCGCGTCTCTGAAGGATCCGGCACGTCTCTTCAACTCGAGTCTCGACGGAAACGTACGCCGCGCGATCGACATCCACGAAGGAGAAGCAGTCGACGGGTCCGCGTTCAAGGCGCTCGTTCGCCAAGCGGTCGCCCTCAATGGCTCTGGCAAGTCGAAACCTTCGAAGAAAGCGAAGTCCTAGGAAGCCGTTTAGGGTGAGCGCGCACCGGTGCAAAGTGTAATTGGCGGAGAGGGCGGGATTCGAACCCGCGTTGGGTTGTTCACCCAAACACGCTTTCCAGGCGTGCGACTTAAACCGCTCATCCACCTCTCCGGTGGCACAACAACAACACGTCCAAACACGCTTTTGGCTCCGGCCGGCACGACCGAAGGATCGGTCTCGCCTTAACCTGCCAACTGCGGCAGGTTAGCCTCCGCCGCAACAGTCTGTCCTAGCGCGTCAACGCTATCGGCCTGTTGTCAGGCGTGCGACTTAAACCGCTCATCCACCTCTCCGGGAACCCGAAATTATACCTTGCGAGGGTATCGCCGAGCGACTCCCTACGCCCGCCCGAGCGAAAGCCAGCGGAATCCGTAGAGCTGCCGCGAGAAAAGGACCAGCAGGATCAGGACCATGACTCCATGCACCGGCCACAGGCCCAGCCAGCCGGGTATCTTTCCCTGCGCCGTCCAAGCTTGGAAGATCGACAATAGGTTGTTGTAGAGAGCGTAGATGAGGACCGCCATCAACAGGTTCCACGAGCGTCCCGAACGCGGGTTCACGAAGGCGAGCGGGATCGCGAAGAGGCCCATGATCACCACTGCCAGCGGAAGTGCCAGGCGCCAGTGGAGCTCGGCCACCTGGTCGGGCTTCCTCTCGGCGAAGAGGTCCATGGTGGCGAGCGCCTTGTTCTTCGGCTGCTCGCGCGCCGCCTCGCGCGGCTCGATCCTCAGCGCATAGCGTTCGAAGTCCACGGTGCGGTAATCGAGCGTGCCCGGCGTGCCCTCGTAGCGCCGGCCGTTCAGCAGCACCACGAAGCGGTCGCCGTTGGCGGCGGTCTCGATGAAACCGCGCTGGGCCACCATCACGCCCATGCGGTTGTTCTCGGTGGACTGCACGAAGACGTTGTTGACCACGTCGTCGCGCTCCGAAAGCTTGTCGACGAAGAACACGCGGTCTGAATTGCGCGATTCGCGGAAGACGCCGGGGGTCACGCTCGACACTTCGTCACGGCTCGCCAGCAGGCGCACGTACTCGACGCTCTGGGCCTGCGACCACGGCGTGACGACGAGCGAGAGCAGCGCGCAGACCACCGCCACCGGAAGCGCGAACTGCAGCACTGGCCTGATCCATGCGGCGATCGACAGGCCCGAGGTGAACCACACGGTCATCTCGCTATCGCGGTAGCTGCGCGTGAGCGCCAGCAGCACCGCGACGAACACCGCGATGCCGAGCAGCACCGGCAGGTTGCTGAGGATGCCGAAGGCGATAAGGCCCAGGACGGCCTCCGGGATCACCTCGCCGATGGAAGCCTTGCCGAGCAGCAGGATCAGCAGCCGCGTGAGGATGATCGCGAGCAATACCCCCACGACCGCGATGGCGATGAGGCTGAACTCGCGGATCAGGCTGCGTTGAAAGATCATGTTGGGAATTGGGCCCCGGCCTACGCCGGGGCGACAGATCGATGGGCTCGGCCTACGCCGGGGCGACAGATCGATATGAGATAATCCGCCCCTTTAGATCTGCGCCAAGCCAAGGAAAACAAATGGAATTTAGCATAAAGAGCGGAAGCCCCGAGAAGCAGCGCACGGGGTGCGTGGTGGTCGGCGTCTACGAGGGCCGCAAGCTCTCCGCCTCCGCCCAGGGGATCGATACCGCTTCCGGCCAGTACCTGAGCGAGGTGCTGCGGCGCGGTGACCTCGAGGGCTCGCTCGGCAAGACCCTCCTTCTCCACGGCGTGCCCAAGATACCCGCCGACCGCGTGCTGCTGGTCGGCCTCGGCCGCGAACGCGAATTCAACGAGCCCGCCTACCGCACCGCCGTCTCGGCTGCCGCCAAGGCACTGCGCGGCACGGGCGCGACCGACGCGATGGTGTGCCTCACCGATCTCTCACTCAAGCGGCACGACACCAGCTGGAAGGTCGAGCACGCCGTGCTCTGCATCATGGAAGCCGGCTACCGCTTCGACAAGCTCAAGAGCAAGCCCGCGGAGCCGAAGCGGACGCTGCGCAAGGTGACCCTGCACGTCGCGCGCCGCAGCGAGATCGAGGCCGGCGACACCGCGCTCGCCCGCGGCATGGCGATCGCCGAAGGTATCGCGCTCGCCAAGGACCTCGGCAACCTTCCCGGCAACCACTGCACGCCCACCTACCTCGCAGAACAAGCCGTCGAGCTCGGCAAGCGCCACGGCATCAAGGTCGACATCCTCGACCAGAAGGATTGCGAAAAGCTCGGCATGGGCTGCTATCTGGCGGTCGCGCGCGGCAGCAAGCAGCCGCCCAAGTTCATCGTGATGGAGTACCACGGCGGCAAGCGCGACCAGCCGCCGGTGGTCCTGGTGGGCAAGGGGATCACCTTCGATACCGGCGGCATCTCGATCAAGCCCGCCGCCGAGATGGACGAGATGAAGTTCGACATGTGCGGCGCGGCGAGCGTCTTCGGAGCGCTCAAAGCCGCGGCGCTGATGAAGCTGCCGATGAACGTGATCGGCGTGATCCCGGCCACCGAGAACATGCCGGGCGGCAACGCGATCAAGCCGGGCGACGTGGTGACCACCATGTCCGGCCAGACGGTGGAGATCCTCAACACCGACGCCGAAGGCCGCCTGGTCCTCTGCGACGCGCTCACCTACGTGGAGAAGTACAAGCCCGCGGCGGTGGTCGACATCGCCACCCTCACCGGCGCGATGGTGATCGCGCTGGGCCATGTCGCAACCGGGCTCTTCTCCAACAGCGATTCGCTCGCGCGCGAGCTGCTGCAGGCGGGCGAGACCGGCTGGGATCGCGGCTGGCACATGCCGCTCTGGGACGAATACCAGGACGCGCTCAAGTCGAACTTCGCCGACATCCCCAACATCGGCTCGCGCGCCGGGGGCTCGATCACCGCCGCCTGCTTCCTCTCGCGGTTCACCAAGTCGTATCCGTGGGCGCACCTGGACATCGCCGGGACTGCGTGGAAATCCGGCGCCGAGAAGGGCGCCACCGGCAGGCCGGTCGCGATGCTCACGCACTTCCTGCTGCGCCGCGCCGCGTGACGCGGATCGACTTCTACCGCTACGCCGACGACAAGCTTCACTACGCCTGCCGGCTCGCGACGACCGCCTTCGAGCGCGCGAGCCGGCTGATCGTCTACTCGCCGGACATGCAGACGCTCCGGCACTTCGACCAGGCGCTGTGGAAGTTCGCGCCGACCCGGTTCGTGCCCCACTGCTTCGCCGGCGCTGCGGTGGCGAGCGAGACCCCGATCATCCTCGCGGCCTCCGGCGACGGACTCCCTCACCACGACGTGTTGCTGAACCTGGGCGACGAGTGGCCGCCCTTCTTCGCCTCGTTCGAGCGGCTGCTGGAAATCGTGGCGGGCGACGAGGGCGACAAGGAACGCGCGCGCGCCCGCTATGTCTTCTACAGGGAGCGCGGCTACGAGATCAAGGTCAATTCGATCGAGGGCGAGCTGGCGGCGCGGGAGGCCAAGTGAGCGACAAGGACATCTTCGGCAAGGCGGATGCGCTACTCAACCGGCATGCGCCCGGGCGGCTCGGCACGGACACCGGGGCGGTCCCGGTGCTCACCGACCTGGTGGAAAGCGCCGCTATCCCCGGCGCGCCCGCGGATCCGCTGGCGCGCGAGGTCTTCATGCGCGTCATGGCCGAGGTCGAGGGCCGGCTCTCCGCGGAGCTCGAAAGCCGACTCACCCAACACCTCGTTCCCCAGATCCACGCGGCGGTCTCGAGCGCGGTCGGCGACCTGCACCAGGAGATCGCCAACGCAATCGGCGATGCCGTTGCGGAGGCACTGAAGGCGCGTCAAGTAAAATAGCGGGTTCCTATGGAACTCGCTAAAGCCTTCGACCCGCACGGGATCGAGTCGCACTGGTATCCCTTCTGGGAGTCGCGCGGCTACTTCAAGGCCGGCTTCGACGAAGCCCGCCCCTCCTTCTCCATCCAGCTGCCGCCGCCGAACGTCACCGGCACGCTGCACATGGGCCATGCCTACCAGCAGACGCTGATGGACATCCTCACGCGCTACCACCGCATGAAGGGCTACAACGTGCTGTGGCAGCCGGGCACCGACCATGCCGGGATCGCCACGCAGATGGTGGTCGAGCGCCAGCTCGAGGCCAGGGGTGAGTCGCGCCGGACCCTCGGACGCGAGGAATTCGTGCGCCGCGTGTGGGCGTGGAAAGAGGAGTCCGGCTCGACCATCACGCGCCAGATGCGCCGCCTCGGCGCCTCGTGCGACTGGTCGCGCGAGTACTTCACGATGGACGAGCCGCGCTCGCGCGCGGTGACCGAGGTGTTCGTGCGCCTCCATGAGGCGGGCCTCATCTACCGCGGCAAGCGGCTGGTGAACTGGGACCCGGTGCTGCAAACAGCCGTGTCGGACCTGGAGGTCGAGTCGAAGGAGAAGGACGGCTCGCTCTGGCAGCTGCGCTACCCGCTCGAGGACGGCTCCGGCCACCTGGTCGTCGCGACCACGCGCCCGGAGACGATGCTGGGCGACACCGGCGTCGCGGTCCACCCCGAGGACGAGCGCTACCGGCACCTGATCGGCAAGCGCGTGCGCCTGCCGCTCACCGATCGTTTGATCCCGATCCTCGGCGACACGTCGGTCGATCGCGAATTCGGCACCGGCGCGGTGAAGATCACTCCGGCGCACGACTTCAACGACTACCAGGTCGGCCAGCGCCATGGACTGGCGATGATCTCGATCTTCACGCTCACCGCGACCGTGAACGAGAACGCGCCGGCAGCCTATCGCGGGTTCGACCGCTTCGAGGCGCGAAAGCGCGTGCTGGCGGATCTCGAGGCGGCGGGCCTGGTCGAGGGCAAAAAGCCGCACAAGCTGATGCAGCCCCTGTCGCAGCGCTCCGAGGCCGTGGTCGAGCCGATGCTCTCCGACCAGTGGTTCGTGCGCATGGACGGGCTCGCCAAAGCGGGGCTGGAGACGGTAGCCAAAGGCGGCACGCGCTTCGTGCCCGACGAGTGGACCAAGATCTACAACCAGTGGCTGGAGAATATCCAGGACTGGTGCATCTCGCGGCAGCTGTGGTGGGGCCACCAGACCCCCGCGTGGTACGCGGACGACGGCACGCCGTTCGTGGGCCGCAACTACGATGAAGCCCGCACCCGGGCCATCGCCGCGGGCAGGACGATCCGCGACGACGCTCGCGACCCCGACGTCCTCGATACCTGGTTCTCCTCGGCCTTCGTGCCCTTCTCCACCCTCGGCTGGCCGGACGAGGCGACCTTCGAGCGCGAACGCCGCTTCTACCTCCCGTCGACGGTGATGATCACCGGCTTCGACATCATCTTCTTCTGGGTGGCGCGCATGGTCATGACGTCGCTCCAGTTCGCCGGCGTGACCGCCTTCAGGGACGTGTACATCAACGCCATCGTGCGCGACGCCGAGGGCCAGAAGATGTCGAAGTCCAAGGGCAATACCGTCGACCCCCTCGACGTGATCGACGGCATCGCGTTCAACGAGCTGCTCGACAAGTCGACCCAGGGGCTGATGCTCGCCGCGCACAAGGAGTCGGCGGCCAAGCGCATCAGGCGCGACTATCCCGAGGGCATCACCTCGTATGGTGCGGACGCCCTGCGCTTCACCTTCGCGTCGCTCTCGACCCTGGGCCGCACGCTCAACTTCGACCTCAAGCGATGCGAGGGCTACCGCAGCTTCTGCAACAAGCTGTGGAACGCCACCCGCTTCGTGCTGATGAACTGCGAGGGCAAGGACGTGGGCCTGGAGGCCTCCGCCCCAGGGGAGCTTTCCGCGGCGGATCGGTGGATCGCGAGCCGGCTGCAACGCGCCGAAGGCGCGGTGATCGCGGCGCTCGCCGAATACCGCTTCGACATCGCCGCGCGCGCGGTCTACGAGTTCGTCTGGGACGAGTACTGCGACTGGTATGTCGAGCTCGCCAAGGTGCAGATGCAGAACGGCACCGAGGCGCAACAGCGCGGCACGCGTCGCACGCTGATTCGCGTCCTCGAGGCGACGCTGCGCCTCGCGCACCCGATCATCCCGTTCATCACCGAGGAGCTCTGGCAGAAGGTGGCGCCGCTCGCCGGGAAGCCGGGTGACAGCATCATGGTCGCGCCCTATCCCCAGCCCGAGCCCGCGAAGATCGACGAGGCGGCGGAGCGCGAGATCGCGGCGGTGAAGGAGGTGGTCAACGCCGCGCGCAACCTTCGCTCGACCATGAACGTGTCGCCGGCGACGAAGCTGCCGGTGTACATCGCGGATCACGCCGTCTCGCTGCCGGCCCACCAGGACGCGATTGCGGCGCTGATGCGCGCCTCAGAGATCCATTTCGTCGCGAGCCTTCCGCAGCGCGACGCCCCCGTGGCCGTGACCGCCGCGGGGAAGCTGATGCTGCACCTCGAGATCGACCGCGACGCCGAGCGCGCGCGGCTCACGAAGGAGATCGAGCGCGTCCAGGGCGACCTGGAGAAGCAACGCGCCAAGCTCGGCAACGCTTCGTTCGCCGAGCGCGCCCCCGCTGTGGTGGTGGAGCAGGCGCGGAAGCTCCTCGCCGACACCGAGACCCGGCAGGCCGACCTGCGCACCCAGCTCGCGAAGCTCGGCTGACGGTGCCCCACCCCTACCCGCACCTGCTGGCGCCCCTCGACCTCGGGTTCACGCGCCTCAAGAACCGGGTGCTGATGGGGTCGATGCACACCGGGCTCGAGGATCGCGCCCGGGATTTCCCGAAGCTCGCCGCCTACTTCGCCGAGCGTGCGCGCGGCGGCGTGGGGCTGATGGTGACCGGCGGCTTCGCGCCAAACATCGAGGGATGGCTGGCACCGTTCGGCTCGCGCATCGCCTCGCGGGCCCACGCCGCGAAGCACCGCCCGATCACCGCCGCGGTGCATGCCGAGGGCGGCAAGATCGCGCTCCAGATCCTCCACGCCGGCCGCTACGGACATACGCCGATCTCGGTCGGCCCCTCGCGCATCAAGTCGCCGATCACGCGGTTCACGCCGCGCGAGCTTTCGGGCGCCGGCATCGAGCGCCAGATCCGCTGCTTCGTGCGGGCCGGGGTCCTCGCGCGCGAGGCGGACTACGACGGCGTCGAGATGATGGGTTCCGAGGGATATTTCATCAACGAGTTCCTCGCCGCCCACTCCAACCAGCGCACCGACGCCTGGGGCGGCTCGTTCGAGAACCGCATGCGCCTGCCGGTGGAGATCGTGCGCCGCACGCGGGAGGCCGTGGGCCGCGACTTCATCATCATCTACCGCGTCTCGATGCTGGACCTGATCCCCGGCGGCCAGAGCTGGGACGAGGTGGTGATGCTCGCCCGCGCGATCGAGGCGGCCGGCGCCACCCTCATCAACACCGGCATCGGCTGGCACGAGGCGCGCGTGCCGACCATCGCGACCTCGGTGCCGCGCGGCGCGTTCGCGTGGGTCACGGGCAAGTTGAAGGCCGAGGTCGCGATCCCGCTCATCGCCACCAATCGGATCAACACGCCGGAAGTCGCGGAGAGGATCATCGCCGACGGGCTCGCCGACATGGTGTCGATGGCACGCCCACTGCTCGCCGACTCGCAGTTCGTGGTGAAGGCCGAGCAGGGCCGCGCGCTGGACATCAACACCTGCATCGCATGCAACCAGGCCTGCCTCGACCACGTCTTCCAGAGGAAGCTCGCCTCGTGCCTGGTGAACCCGCGCGCCTGCCATGAGACCGAGCTCAACTATCGGCCGGCGGCGGCGAAGAAGCGGATCGCGGTGATCGGCGCGGGACCCGCCGGCCTCGCCTGCTCCACGGTGCTCGCCGAGCGCGGGCACGAGGTGGATCTGTTCGACTCCGCGGCGGAGATCGGCGGCCAGTTCAACATGGCCAAGCGCATCCCCGGCAAGGAGGAGTTCCACGAGACGCTGCGCTACTTCGGCCGGCGCATCGAGGCGATGGGGGTGAACCTCACGCTGGCGCGGCGCGTTTCGGCCGCGGACCTCAAGGAGTACGACGAGGTCGTCGTCGCGACGGGCGTGAAGCCTCGCGATCCCCGCATCCCCGGCCAGGAAGAAGGCATGGCGCGCGGCCAGGTGCTCTCGTATGTCGACGTGCTGCTGCGCGGCGCTCGCGTGGGCCCGCGCGTGGCGGTGGTCGGCGCCGGCGGCATCGGCTTCGACGTCTCCGAGTACCTGGTAAACGAAGGCCATTCGCCGACGCTCGACCTGCCGCTGTGGATGAAGGAATGGGGCATCGCCGATCCCGACACCGCGCGCGGCGGCGTGGTGAAGCCGGAGGTGTCGCCGCCCTCGCGCCAGGTCTACCTCCTGCAGCGCAAGCCCACCGGCGTCGGCAAGGGCCTCGGGCGCACCACCGGCTGGATCCACCGCGCGGCGCTTCGCAAGAAACGCGTCGAGATGATCCCGGGCGTGAATTACGAGGGTATCGACGCGCAGGGACTCACCATCAGCTTCGGCGGGAAGCGCGAGAAGCCGCGGCGCCTCGAAGTGGACACCATCGTGCTCTGCGCCGGCCAGGAGCCGCTGCGGGAGCTGGTGGAGCCGCTGCGCGGCGCCAACATCCGCACCCATCTCATCGGCGGCGCCGACGTCGCGAGCGAGCTCGACGCCAAGCGCGCCATCGACCAGGGGAGCCGCCTGGGCGCGACGCTCTAGACTTGGCCTTTCCCGAAAGCCTGAGGGCGCTGCGCTCGCCCAACTTCCGCCGCTATTACATCGGCCAGGCGGTGTCGATGATCGGCACCTGGGTGCAGTCGGTCGCCGCGATGTGGCTCGCCTATCGCCTTTCCGGCTCCACCCTCTTCACCGGCCTCATCGGCTTCCTGCACAGCGCGCCGCACCTGTTCCTCGCGCCCTTCGCGGGCGTGCTCGGGGACCGGATGAGCCGGCGCAAGGTCCTGATCACGGTGCTCTCGCTGATGGCGGTGCAGTCCACCGCGCTCGCCATCCTCACCTGGCTGCACCTCATCAACGCCGCCCAGCTCGCGGCGTTGGCGCTGATGGCGGGGGTGCTCAACGCCTTCGAGACGCCGACGCGGCAGTCGGTCTTCGTGCAGCTGCTCGACCGGCGCGAGGACCTCCCCAACGCGATCGCGATGAACTCGATGCTGATGAACGGCACGCGGCTCATCGGCCCCTCGATCGGCGGCGTGCTGATCGCGGCGTTCGACGAGA
>JBKJTM010000088.1:0-4505 GCA_046590805.1 Usitatibacter sp. | reverse complement strand
CCACGTCGCAACTCGCCCCCGCGTCGACACCGCCCACCGCCTTGCGGATCGTCGCGACGCAGTGGCTGCAGGTCATGTCGGGAACGTCAATCTCGATCATCGGTAGCGCCCTCCTCGGATTCCTCCTGGGTGCGATGCCGTGCCGGGCCGGGAGTTCCGTAGCGGCGCGGCCGGAAAAAAGAGTTCCTATTAAAAAGAGTTTCTATTAAAAAAAAGGCGCCCGAAGGCGCCCGTGGACAGCGAAGCGACGATCACGCGGGACAGGCACCCTGGGTGTCGCCGTGGGCCTGGTGGGCCGGCCACGCGCTCGCCCCGATCGTCAGCGTCTTGCCCTTCCCGGGGTTGCCGGGCGGCTTGTGGCAGATCGTGACCTTCTGTTCCTCGGTCGGGCCGGTGGTGGTGGTGGGATTCTGCAGCTTGATCTCGTAGGCGAGCACGTTGGTGCTTCCTTCCATCGAGGTGCCCTTCACGTGCACCTGCTTGCCGACGGTCACGTCATCGACGGTGCGGGCGGTGACGCCCTCGCGGATCGCGGTCACGCCCGGCCGCGCGATCACGGTGCGGCCCGCGATCACGAAGGTGCTGTCACCCAACGGCGCGACGTGCAGCCCGATCACGTTCTGCACCAGGCCCTCGAGCTCGATGCCGGCATGGCCGATGCCGCGGCGGTCCTCGTCCACCAGCACGATCTCGGTTTCGACCAATTGCACGGTGATGGTGATCTGCTGGTTGGCGGCCACGGCGCTGAAGGTCAGCGTCCCGAGGGGCGTGCCGCCTTGCGTGAACACCAGCGTGAAGCTGCCCTCGGGCAGGCCGCGCAGGGTGAACGTGCCGTCCGCACCGACGGTCGTCTTGATCTCGGGGTCGGATTGCACGTGCACGTCGATCGGATCGCCCGCCGCGAGGGTGAGACCGGCCACCTTGACCGCCTTGAGCAGCTCGACCTTGCCGATCACGACCGCGGTCTTCGCCGCCGGGACCACCTGGACCTCGGCAGAGCCGCTGCTACCGCCGCCGCCGCAGCCGCCGAGCGACGCGATGCCGAACGCCGCGACCATCGCGACGAGAACCGACTGGACGGATTTGAAGCGCATGGTGTGCCTCCGATGATTGCAAATGAAACCTGGAGGCCCATGGAAGCATCCGCGCCGCTCGTCTCAAAGGGATTTCCGACGAGTTGCGGCGAATTGCGGCACCTTCCGCGTCGCTCGTGTGAACTGCGTCACAACTGCGGCCCGGTTCGATACCGGCGCGCCTCAGGCGCCGACTACGCGCGGCGCAGTCGGAGCGCGTTGCCGACCACCGATACGGAGCTCAAGCTCATCGCCACCGCCGCGATCAGCGGGGAGAGCAGCAGGCCGGTGAACGGATAGAGCACCCCCGCGGCGATGGGCACGCCGAGCGCGTTGTACATGAGCGCGAACGCGAGATTCTGCTTCATGTTGGCGACCGTCGCCTCCGAGAGCTGGCGCGCGCGAACGATGCCACGCAGGTCTCCCTTCACCAGGGTCACCTTGCCGCTCGCCATGGCGACATCGGTCCCCGTGCCCATCGCGATGCCCACGTCGGCGCGAGCCAGCGCGGGGGCATCGTTGATGCCGTCACCGGCCATCGCCACGCGCCTGCCTTCCTTCTGCAGCTTCGCCACCAGGTCGACCTTGTCCTGCGGACGCACCTCGCCATGGATCTCGTCGAGGCCGAGCTTCGATCCCACCGACTTCGCCGTGGTGAGCCCGTCTCCCGTCGCCATCACGATACGGATGCCCGCCTCGCGCAATGCGCGGATCGCCTCCGGCGTGGATTCCTTGATCGGGTCGGCCACCGCGATCAATCCCGCGAGGCGGCCGTCCACGGCGAGGAACACGACCGATGCGCCCTCCGCGCGGCTTGATTCGGCCGGACCCGAGAGCGGCGTGGGGTCGACGCCGGCTTCTTTCATGAGCACCGTGTTGCCGAGGGCGATCTCTCTGCCCTCGACGCGCCCCCGGACCCCGATACCGGTGCCCGACTCGAAGCCGTCAGCCGTGGAAAGCGCGAGCTTGCGCCGGCGCGCCTCGGCGACGATGGCGTCGGCCAACGGATGCTCGCTGCCCTGGTCGAGGCTCGCGGCGATGCGCAGCACCTCGTCCTCGGTGAAGCCCGCTGCCGCCACGACGCTGTGGAACACCGGCTTGCCCAGGGTCAGCGTGCCGGTCTTGTCGACGATGACGGTATCGATGCGGCGCATCAGCTCGATGGCCTCGGCGTCCCGGAACAGCACGCCGCTGGTCGCGCCGCGCCCCGTCGCGACCATGATCGACATGGGCGTGGCGAGGCCGAGCGCGCAGGGACAGGCGATGATGAGCACCGCGAGGGCGTTCAGCAGCGCGTACACCCAGCGGGGCTCGGGCCCCACCAGTCCCCACGCGAGGAATGTGACGACGGCGATGGTGAGCACGGCGAGCACGAACCAGTAGGACACCGCGTCGGCCATGCGCTGCATCGGCGCTCGCGAGCGCTGCGCCTGCGCGACCATCTGCACGATCTGCGCGAGCACGGTTTGCGAGCCGATCTTGTCGGCGCGGAT
This sequence comes from Usitatibacter sp., assembly GCA_046590805.1. Taxonomy (GTDB): domain Bacteria; phylum Pseudomonadota; class Gammaproteobacteria; order Burkholderiales; family Usitatibacteraceae; genus Usitatibacter. Next base: position 1,939 of record JBKJTM010000088.1, on the reverse strand, counting down.
GACGAGGCTGCCATTGCCATTGATGGTGGCTCCGACCACGCGGTCGCCCGGCCCCTTCTCGACGGGAACCGGTTCGCCGGTGATCATCGCCTCGTCCACGCTCGAGCGCCCCTCGAGGACCGCCCCGTCCACGGGGACCTTTTCACCCGGGCGCACGCGCAGGCGATCGCCAACGTGCACCTGTGCGAGCGGCACGTCCTCCTCGACGCCATCCTCCCTGATGCGCCGCGCGGTCTTGGGCGCCAGGCCCAGCAGCGCGCGGATCGCGGCCGAGGTCTGCGAACGCGCTCGCAGCTCGAGCAGTTGGCCCATCAGGGTGAGCGACACGATGACGACCGCGGCCTCGAAATAGACGCCCACTCGGCCGTGCGCTTCGAAGCCGGCGGGAAAGATGCCGGGGGCGATCGTCGCCACGACACTGTAGACGTATGCCGCCGCGACACCGATGCCGATGAGCGTCCACATGTTCGGGTTGCGCGTGCGGATGGAAGCCCAGCAGCGCTCGAAGAACGGCCATGCGGCCCAGAGGACTACCGGCGTGGCGAGCACGAGCTCGGTCCAGCTTCTCACCGCGGCCGACATCTGCGGCAACAGCACGTGGCCGCCCATCGCGAGCACCGTGACCACGACCGTGAGCGGGAGAGTCCACCAGAATCGCCGGCGGAAATCGACCAGCTCGGGACTGTCGCCTTCCTCGGCCGTGGGCATCAACGGCTCGAGCGCCATGCCGCACTTCGGGCAGCTCCCCGGCGCGGGCTGGCGGATTTCCGGGTGCATCGGACAGGTGTAGATCGTGCCCTCCGGTACCGGCTCCGCGGCTCCGCCGCCCTGTGTCGGCGTGTGGTCGCTCGGGTGGCCGCCGGCATGGGGCTGCGCGTGCGATGAGTGGTCGGTCATGTTCGCGAGCGCCCTGAAGTCTCAGTGCCGATGCGTGGCATTCGGAGCGCCAGCGCTCAAGTCGGCGTAGCCGCGCGCTTCGACGTAACGGTTCACCTGGGCAGGAGACAGCAGCGCGGTGGTCTCGAGATGAGTCTTCAGGTGCGCTCCGCGCAGCCGTGCTTGCTCCTCGGCGAGAAGCCGCAGCACCCGATCGACCGATTCCGGGCTCGCGGCCTGGCTCGCGAATAGCGTGTCTAGCTCCCGCTCCAGCTCCACGACGCGCGCCCCCAGATTCCGCGCCTCGGCCTTGTGGCGCTTGAGCAGCGCATCGAGCTGCGAGCGCTGCGCAGCCGACAGATCGAGCGCGGCCGCATGCTCGAGCGCATGCATCGGCCCCGGATAGCGGTTCAGCTCCGCCGCCCTCGCGTATCCCATTCCAGCACCGTCGAGAAGGTCCTGGATCTCCTTCTCCGAGAGCGCCTTGATGCCGCGGGCTTGCTGGCCGGCGTAAGGCGAGTGGCCGGCGTGCTGCGCGAGGACCGGCGCGGCGGCCAACGCGCCCGCGACCAAAACACCAGCCATCGTCTGGAAAATCATGGGGGCTCCTTTGGGAAGGTCAGTGACTCCCCGACAAATCGTCGAGGATGGGACATTCGGGCCGGTGGTCGCCATGGCAGTGCACGGCCAAGTCCACCAGTGTGCGCCGCATCGATTGCAGCTCGGCGATCTTCGCGTCAAGCGCTTCCACATGATTCTGCGCCAGGCGTTTCACGTCGGAGCTCGCGCGCCGCCGGTTGTTCCACAGCGCGAGCAGCGCCTTGATCTCCTGCATCGAGAAGCCCAGGTCGCGGGCACGGCGGATGAAACGCAATACATGCACGTCGGATTCTCGATAGATGCGGTAGCCGGCGACGGTGCGCCGCGCCTTGGGAATGAAGCCGCCCTCCTCGTAGTGCCGGATCATCTTGGCGGAAACGCCCGACACCTCGGCGGCCTGGCCGATATTGAAGTGGCCGTCGCGCTTCGCCTCGGCCAACTCGAAGTATTTCGTATCCACGGT
>JBKJTM010000087.1:0-6752 GCA_046590805.1 Usitatibacter sp. | reverse complement strand
GGACGGCGCGAGTTTTGCGATGACGCCGCCAGCGAGATAGACGCCGCCGCGGGCCATCGTTGCAAGCGCATGATCCGCCGCGATATTGCCCAGGCACTCGGCGAAGAGGTCGAGTGCTCGCGTGCATGTCGGCTCCTTGCGCGCCGCGTTCTGCGAGATCCAGGCGGTGTCTCGACGGGTTGGGGCGGCTGCGCGCTTGCCCCTTCCCTGCAGGAATTCATGGATGTTGACGAGGCCCGCGCCGGAGCAAACCTGTTCGGCCCCGACGCGCCCATGCTGCCGAAACATCGCCTCCCACAGCGCCGCCTGCTCCGCGCTGGCGGGGCTGAAACCCACGTGCCCGCCCTCGCCGGGCACGACCTGGAAAATTGGTGTCGGAGTCGATTTATTTGGGATCAGGTACGCGACGCCCAGGCCGGTGCCGACGCCCAGGATCACGCGCGGCTCGCCCGGCTGCGCCCTCCCAGGCTGGATCGTCCGGACGTCCCGTGTGGCCATCGAGCCGAGCCCGTGGGCCGCCGCCGCCAGGTCATTGAGGACCCGGACTTTGGAAATATTGGTGTCGGAGTCGATTTTTCGAAAAATGGTGTCGGAGTCGATTTTCCACGCGCGGTGCGTCATGGTGATCGTGTTCCCCTGGAGGGGGCCGGCGGCGCCGATGGCGGCGGCCGTGAGGCGGGCGCGGGCGGGCTTCACCGCCTTCCATTCCTCCCAGAAGCGTGCGATCACTGCGGGGAAGCTGTCGAAATCCGCGACCAGATAACGCCGCGCTAGCGCCGGAACCCACCGGTCGCTGCGGAAATCCCCCGCTTCCAGCAGAATCTTGGTAGCGCCGACGTCCCCGGCCAGGATCACTTTTGTCCTCCACGCACCGCGATACCCCTCCCCTGAAAGTACTCTTCGCGACTCCCGAATGCGCGCCGTTGGTGAAGACGGGCGGGTTGGGGGACGTGAGCGCCTCGCTGCCGCCCGCGCTGCGATCACTCGCCATCGATGCGCGGGTGATCCTGCCCGGCTACCCCGCAGTGCTTGCCGGAAATCGGGGCGCTGCGGAGCTCGGGCGCGCGGTGGTGCTCGGCCAGCAGGTCCGGCTGCTCGAGGACGCGCTGCCGACGGGCGTCCCACTGCTCATCATCGACTGTCCGTCGCTCTTCGCCCGCAGCGGCGGACCGTACCAGGCGGACGACGGCGCCGACTGGGCAGACAACGCACTGCGCTTCGGGGTTCTTTCCAGGGTGGCGGCCCTGCTTGGGAGCGCCAGGTCGCCGGTCAAATGGCGCCCCGACGTGGTGCATGCCCACGATTGGCCCGCCGCGCTGGCCCCCGTCTACCTCCAATTCGACAAGAAGCCGCACGCGGCCTCGCTCCTCACGATCCACAACCTCGCTTTCCAGGGGACCTTCGAGTTCGCGCGCATCGGCGGGCTCGAGCTGCCGGCCGAGAGCCTCGGCACCCACGGGCTCGAGTTCTACGGACGCCACTCGTTCCTCAAAGGCGGGTTGGTGTATGCCGATGCGATCAACACGGTGAGCCCGACCTATGCGCGCGAGATCCAGGGCGAGGAATTGGGCTTCGGCATGGATGGCGTGCTGCGGGAACGAAGCGATCGGTTGTTCGGGGTGCTGAACGGCATCGACACCGTGACGTGGGATCCCGAGAACGATCATCACATTCCCAGCCGCTACGGCGCAGGGAGCCTGGAGAGGAAGGCCGCGAACAAGGGGGCGCTGCGGGAACGGATGGGACTGGTGGGCTCCGGGAACAAACCCCTCTTCGCCATGGTCACGCGGCTTACGCACCAGAAGGGAATCGATATCGTTGTCGCGGCCGCCGAGAAGATCCTGGCGCTCGGCGTGCAGATCGGGGTCTGCGGCACCGGTGACAAGGAGCTCGTCGGCAAGCTGCGCGGGCTGCAGGCGCGCCACCCCCAGGACGTCGGATTGTCGATCAGCTTCGACGAGCCGCTCGCGCACCTGATCGAGGCCGGCGCCGATGCCTTCCTCATGCCCTCGCGCTACGAGCCGTGCGGCATGAACCAGATGTACAGCCAGCGCTACGGCACGCCGCCGATCGCGAACGCCACCGGGGGGCTGGTGGACACGGTGTTCGACGAGCAGCGCGCGGTCGATGTGGCACCGACGGGTTTCCTCATGAACGAAGCCACGCCCGACGCCCTCGTCGAAGCCTGCACCCGCGCCGCCTCCGCCTTCCGCGACCCGGCCAAGTGGCGGACCTTGCAAATCAACGGCATGGCGCGCGACTTCGGCTGGGGCACCGCCGCCCGGAAGTACCAGGAAATCTACGAAAAATTGGTGTCGGAGTCGAATTAACGGAAATTGACTCCGACACCATTTTTTTCACACCCACTTCATCAGCCCCATCTCGAACCGGTGCGCCAGCGCCGGGTGGGTAGGGTAGGCGCGGATGCGGTACTCGAGCTTGCCGCAGAGCTCGGGGGCGAGGTCGAGGTGGAAGAGGTGCTCGCCGTTCTCGCCCCGCTCGCCGGCGTGGGTGAAGGCATAGGCCGCGGGCTTGGGCGAGCGCGCGAGCGCAACCGCCGGCGTGAGCAGCAACTCCACCGTAACGTCTGAAGGGGAAAGCTCCTCCAACCGCACGCCGACGGAGAAGCGCACCTTGTCGCCGAAGCGCATGTTGCGATCGGGTCGTGCGAGCGAGCGCAGTTGCACCCGCGGCCAGGCGGGCCGCACGCGCCGCTTCCAGGCCGCCACATCGCGCGCGGTCCTGAAGTCGTCGACCACGAACTCGTGCCCGCGCTTCGCAGCGGGGATGTAGAAGCGGCTCAGGTACTCGCCCACCATCCGCTCGCTGTTGTAGCGCGGCAGCAAGGTCATGATCGAGCGCTTCGCCATCTGGATCCACTCCGGCGAGAAGCCCATCTTGCCGCGCTCGTAGTAGAGCGGGATCACCTTGTCCTGCAGCAGCTCGTAGAGCGAGCGGCTCTCCTCCAGGTTGCGGCGCTCGTCCGACAGCCGCTCGGAAGCGGGCTTGATCGCCCAGCCGTTGTTGCCCGTATAGCCCTCACCCCACCAGCCGTCGAGGACCGAGAGGTTGATCACGCCGTTGAAGCCTGCCTTCATCCCCGAGGTGCCCGAAGCCTCGAGCGGGAAGATTGGATTGTTGAGCCACACGTCGACGCCGGACACCAGCCGCCGCGCGAGCCGCAGGTCGTAGCCCTCCACCAGCAGGAACTTCCCCTCGAACTCGGGCATCGACGCGATCTCGACGATCCTGCGCATGAACGCCTTGCCCGGTTCGTCCGCCGGATGCGCCTTGCCGGCGAAGAGGAACAGCACGGGCCGCTCCGGGTCGCTCACGATCTCGCGCAGCCAGTCGAGGTTCTCGAACAGCAAAGTCGCGCGCTTGTAGGTCGCGAAGCGGCGTGCGAAGCCGATGGTGAGCACGTTGGGGTTCGCCGGATCGGCAAAGCGAAGCAGGCGGTCGAGATGCGCCTCGCTCCCCTGGTTGCGGAAGTGCTGCGCCCGCACCCGCGCGCGAATGAGATGGAACATGCGCGACTTGAGATGCTGCCGGATGCTCCAGAACAGATGGTCCGGCACGGTCATCACGCCATCGAGGATCCCCGGCTGGTCGAGGTGGCTGTTCCAACCGCTGCCGATGAAGCGTTCGAACGCCTCGGCCATCTCGGGCGCGAGGAAGCTCGGCGCGTGCACGCCGTTGGTCACGTAGGTGATCGGGTTCTCGTCCTCGGGCACCTCGGGCCAGAGCTCGCCCATGATGAGCGCCGAGACATCGCCATGGATGCGCGACACGCCGTTCATGAAGCGCGAGCCGCGCGCCGCCAGCGCTGTCATGTTGAAGTCCTGGCTCTTGGGCGTGCGGCCGAGCGCCATCAGCTGGTCGCGCTGCAATCCGAGCTCCACCGAATAGCGATGGAAGTAGCGCTCCATCTTCTCCGGCGCGAAATGGTCGTGGCCTGCGGCGACCGCCGTGTGCGTCGTGAAGACGGTATTGGCCGCCACAGCCTCGAGAGCGGTCTCCCAGTCGAGCCCGTGCTTCATCAGCACCCGCATCCGCTCCAGCACCAGGAACGCCGCGTGCCCCTCGTTCATGTGGAACGCGGTCGGCTCGATGCCCATCGCCTGCAGCGCGCGGAAGCCGCCCATGCCGAGCACGATCTCCTGCTGGATGCGCGTGTTGCGATCACCGCCATACAGTCGATGGGCAGTGGCGCGATCCTCCGGGCGGTTGTGTTCGTGATCGGTGTCGAGCAGATACAGCGTGATCCGTCCCACCCGCGCGCGCCACACCTTGCAGAACACGTCGTGCTCGCCGAACTCGACCTTCACCTCGAGGGCAGAACCGTCCTCGCGCGCGACCGGGGTGATCGGCAGGTCGCCGAAGTCCGAGTCGTAGTAGTGCGCGACCTGCGTCCCCTCGGCGTCGATGGTCTGCTGGAAGTAGCCTTGGCGATAAAGAAGGCCCACCGCGACGAACGGGATCGCCATGTCGCTCGCGGTCTTGCAGTGGTCGCCGGCGAGGATGCCCAGGCCGCCGGAGTAGATCGGCAGGCTCTCGTGGAAACCGAACTCGGCGCAGAAGTACGCCACCAGCTCGCCGGGCTTGAGCGCCGTGCCGTTGCCGGTGGGCGGACGGCCGTGGTACGCGTCGTAAGTGGCCAGCGCACGGTCGAAGTCGTGGAGGTAGACCGGATCGCGCGCGGCTTGCTGCAGGCGGTGCTGGTCGACGGATTTCAGCAGCACCTTCGGGCTGTGGCCGATGGCGTCCCAGAGCTGGGTATCGAGGCGCGCGAACAGCTCCCGGGCCGGCCGGTTCCAGCTGAACCATAGGTTGGCGGCGAGCTCTTCGAGCCGGGCGAGCTCCGGGGGAAGGCGGGGATTAACCTCGAGGGAGAAGGCAGTGCCGGGACGGGCCATGGATTCTTTGATTTTGTACTCCCGAAGGAGATAGACGCGCCCACCGGGGCTTGGTTTCGGACCCGGAGCTTGACATCGCTTGTCGTTTCTATCATTCTAGAATTATGAAAACGACCGAAGCGGTGCAATCGCTCGCGGCGCTGGCGCAGGAAACCCGGCTGGGAATCTTCCGCGCGCTGGTGCAAGCCGGGACTCAGGGCCTCGCGGCGGGACGGATCGCGGAAGCGGTCGGCGCTCCGGCCTCCACGCTTTCCTTTCATTTGAAGGAGCTGGCCGCCGTGGGGCTCATCAGGTCGCGCGCCGAGGGGCGCTTCATCTACTACACGGCCGACTACCCGGCGATGTCGGAGCTCGTCGCCTACCTCACCGAGAAGTGCTGCCAGGGAATGCCGGCGATGCATGTCGCCCGGATCGGGCAGGCGGTGGCGAGCTGCTGCAAATAATTGACTCCGACACCAATTATTTAGAAGAGGAGCATCGGATGCTGAACAATGACAGCGTGGCCATCATCGGCGCCGGCCCCATCGGCCTTGCCGCCGCGGCCCACTTGCTCGAGCGCGGCCTCTCGCCCATGGTGTTCGAGGCAAGCCCCACCATCGCGGCGAGCTTCGAATCCTTCCGCCACGTGCAGCTCTTCTCGCCGTGGCGCTACAACGTCGATCCCGCCGCGCGCCGCCTCCTCGAGGCCACGGGCTGGACGATGCCCCGCGAGGACGAGCTGCCGACGGCGGGCGCGATGATCGATGGCTACCTCGCACCGCTCGCTTCCCATGGAGCGATCGCGCCGACCCTTCACCTGCGCCACCGCGTGACCAGCATCGCGCGCGAGGGCTTCGACAAGATGAGGTCGGTGGGACGCGAGGACGCGCCCTTCGTGATTCGCTGCGGGACCCCGGAGGGTGAGCGCGAATACCGCGCGTGGGCGGTGCTCGACGCCTCGGGAACATGGACCCGGCCGAACCCGCTCGGCGCGAACGGGCTGCCGGCGATCGGTGAGGGCGAGGCCGCGGCGCAGATCGCCTACGGGATGCCCGACGTGCTCGGCCGCCTCCGTGATCGCTATGCCGGCAGGCGCGTGCTGGTTGCGGGCGCGGGACATTCGGCGGCGGGCACCCTGCTCGCGCTGGCGAAGCTCGCCGAGGCAGAGCCGGGCACCGGGATCGTGTGGACCATTCGCGGGCACAACTTCGCGCGCATCTTCGGCGGCGGCGAGGACGACGGGCTGCCGGCCCGCGGCGCGCTCGGCAGGCGGCTGAAGGCGCTGGCCGGCGGCGGGCGGCTGCAGGTCGAAGCGGATTTCCGCACCAGTGCGATTCGCCGCTCGGCAGGGCGACTCACGGTAGAGGGCCGTGGCGCCGATGGCACGGCGCGCAGCATCGCGGCCATCGACGAGATCATCGTCGCGACCGGCGGGCGCCCGGAACTCTCGCTGTCGTCGGAGCTGAGGGTGAAGCTCGATCCGTGGATCGAGAGCACTGAGCAGCTTGCGCCGCTCATCGATCCGAATGTGCATAGCTGCGGAACCGTTCGGCCCCACGGGCATCGTGAACTCGCGCATCCCGAGGCGCGCTTCTATTCGGTGGGCGCCAAGAGCTATGGCCGCGCGCCGAACTTCCTGCTGGCAACCGGACACGAGCAGGTGCGCTCGGTGGTCGCGGCGCTGGCGGGGGATCTCGTTGCGGCTGATCGCGTGCAGCTCGAGCTTCCGCAGACCGGTGTGTGCTCGACCCAGTTCGACGAGGCCTCCTCAGGCTGCTGCGCCGCGGGCCAGGCCGAGCCGGTGGCGTTGCCGATCAAGAAGGTTGCGGCATCCGGGTGCTGCGGCCCCGCCAAGCC
>JBKJTM010000067.1:0-2595 GCA_046590805.1 Usitatibacter sp. | reverse complement strand
GGGCAGGTTTCACACCAAAAAAGGCGGGCTTCCACCCCACCAGATCGGCCCATTTGGCGACTTGCATGATGCCCACCACGTGCGCGATGCCGTGCGCGATGGCGGGGTTGATGGTGTACTTGGCGATGTAGCGCTTGACGCGGGCGTTGTCGCTCGCCTTCGAGTCACCCTTCAGCGCACCCCTTTGCACTTTCATCTTGTGTGCGGTCTGCCACGTTCTGATGACCACTTCCCCCACGCGCCCCATCGCCTGGGAATCCGACGACATCATCGAGAACGCGCCGAGGTCGTGGAGGATGTCCTCGGCGGCGATGGTCTCGCGGCGGATGCGCGACTCGGCGAAGGCGACGTCCTCGGCGATCGCGGGATCGAGGTGGTGGCACACCATCAGCATGTCGAGGTGCTCGGCGATGGTATTTACGGTGTAGGGCCGCGTCGGATTGGTCGACGACGGCAGCACGTTCGGCAGCGCGGCGGCCTTGATGATGTCCGGCGAGTGGCCGCCGCCCGCGCCCTCGGTGTGATACGTGTGGATGGTGCGGCCCTTGAAGGCGGCGACACTCGCCTCGACGAAGCCCGACTCGTTCAGCGTGTCGGTGTGGATCGCGACCTGGACGTCCATCTCGTCGGCGACCGAGAGGCAGCAGTCGATGGCGGCCGGCGTCGTGCCCCAGTCCTCGTGCAGCTTCAAGCCGATAGCGCCCGCGGTCACTTGTTCCCGCAGCGCCTCGGGCCGGCTCGCGTTGCCCTTGCCGAGGAAGCCCAGGTTCATCGGGAAGGCCTCGGCTGCGGCGAGCATCGAGTGCATGTGCCACGGCCCGGGCGTGCAGGTAGTCGCGAAGGTGCCGGTCGCGGGGCCGGTGCCGCCGCCCAGCATCGTGGTCACGCCGGACATCAGCGCGTCCTCGATCTGTTGCGGGCAGATGAAGTGGATGTGGCTGTCGATGCCGCCGGCAGTGAGGATCATGCCCTCGCCGGCGATCACCTCGGTACCCGCGCCGATGGGGATAGTGACCGCCGGCTGGATGTCGGGATTGCCCGCCTTGCCGATCTTCCAGATGCGCCCGCCCTTCACGCCCACGTCGGCCTTGACGATGCCCCAGTGGTCGACGATGAGCGCGTTGGTGATCACGGTATCGGCGACCTCGGCGGAAACTCGCTGGCTCTGCCCCATGCCGTCGCGGATCACCTTGCCGCCGCCGAACTTGACCTCCTCGCCATAGGTGGTGAAGTCGCGCTCGACCTCGATCCAGAGCTCGGTGTCCGCGAGCCGCACCCGATCGCCCGTGGTGGGGCCGAACATCTCCGCGTAGGCCTGCCGCGAGATCTTCGTCACTTGAGCTTTCCCATTACCTTGCCCTGGAAGCCGTAGACGTTTCGGTCGCCGGCGAGCGCCACCAGCGTCACGGTGCGCGACTGTCCCGGCTCGAAGCGCACCGCGGTGCCGGCAGCGATGTTCAACCGGAAACCATAGGCCTTCGCGCGGTCGAATCGCAGCGCGTCGTTGGTCTCGAAGAAGTGGTAGTGCGAGCCCACCTGGATGGGACGGTCGCCGGTGTTGGTCACCTCGATGGTGACTTTCTCGCGGCCCACGTTGATCTCGATCTCGCCGCTCGCTGCCCTGATCTCCCCGGGAATCATGTCGCCCTCAAACGATGGGATGGTGCACGGTGACGAGCTTGGTGCCGTCGGGAAATGTCGCCTCAACCTGGATCTCGGGTATCAGCTCGGACACGCCCTCCATCACGTCGTCGCGCGCGAGCAGCGTCGCGCCGTAGCCCATGAGGTCGGAGACGCTGCGCCCGTCGCGGGCGCCCTCGAGGATGGCTGCGCTGATGAAGGCCACCGCTTCCGGATAGTTGAGCTTCAGGCCGCGCGCGCGCCGCCGCTCCGCAACCAGGCCGGCGGTGAAGATCAGCAGCTTGTCCTTCTCTCGGGGGGTGAGTTCCATCGCTTTCCTCAGGTGCTCCAGATGCGCGGGTTGACGGCCTCACGGCCCATGATCGGCTGGCGCAGCTTCCCCCAGAGCGCCGCGAAGCAGCCGCGCGCGGCCTCGGTCGAATCGCCGCGGTAGCGCGCGAGCAGCACGCCCGGAAGGAGCGTGATTGCGACCTCGCCGCTGCGCGCCTCCACCGTGCGACACGAGGCGACGGTCTCCGCGGCGATGCGCGGAGCCGCAGCGATCATCGTCCCGAACACCGCGTGCCCCGCGAGCCCGGCGGGCGATGACGCCATGGGCGACCCGCCTTCGATGCGCGCCCGCTCCAGCCACGCGAGGCGATCGTCGCGATGGATGCGCGTCACCAGGCGGCAATCGCCGCGCTCGAAGCGCTCTCCCGAGCCGGTGCGGCCGAGGCAGAAGATGTCCCACGCGATGAGGCGCGCGTCCGTGGCGAGCCGCGCCTCCCAGGTGATGTCGGCGAGCGCTCCGTCATAGACGATCGTCTCCTGGGGCAGCCACTCGATCGCGGCGCCGGCGCTCGCCTCGATGCGCACGCGCTGGCTCGCGCGCGCGCCCGCAGAGCGGTACCACTTGCCCGCGCCCGGCGTGGTGAGCAGCGCGTGCGCGCGGCCACCGGCGCGCACGTCGATCAG
>JBKJTM010000063.1:0-2537 GCA_046590805.1 Usitatibacter sp. | reverse complement strand
ACCGCGCGGGAGACGTCGCCCGGAGCCGTGCACTGGGGCTGGCGGCGTACCTGGTGAAGCCGGTGAAGCGCGCCGAATTGCTGGAGGCGATCCACGAAGCGGGAGCGGGCACGGCGGGGATCGCCGAGCAGCCCGTGGCGCGGCCCGGGCATCTCCTCGAAGGCGCGCAAACGCTGCGCATCCTCCTCGCCGAGGATTCACCCGACAACGTCCTCCTGATCCAGTCCTACCTGCGGTCGATCGGGTGCACCGCCGAACTCGCCCGCAACGGCGAGATCGCGGTCCGCAAGTACATCGCCGGGACCTTCGACGTGGTGCTGATGGATGTGCAGATGCCGGTGATGGACGGTCACTCGGCCACGCGCCTCATCCGCAAGTGGGAGGCCGAGAACGGCAAGCCGCCGGTGCCGATCTTCGCCCTGACCGCGCACGCCCTTCCCGAGGAAGTGGGCAAGAGCCTCGATGCCGGCTGCACCTCGCATCTCACCAAGCCGATCCGCAGGGCCACGCTGCTGCGCGCGCTCGAAGAGCACGTGATCTCGCCCGTGGTGGTGCGCGTGGGCGCGGAGCTCGAGGACCTGATCCCGACGTTCCTGGAAAACCGCAGGAAGGATGTCCTGGCGATCGCCGCGGCGCTGGAGCGCGACGATTTCGACGCCATCCGCATCATCGGGCATAACATGAAGGGCTCGGGCTCCGGCTACGGACTGGACGCGGTCAGCGAGATCGGGGACCGCCTCGAGCAGACCGCCATCCAGGGCGCCGGCGACGAGATCCGTGTGCTTTCCGCGAAGCTTGCGCACTATCTCGGCGCGCTCCAGCTGGAATACCAATAGCCGGGAGGCGGCATGCGCGTCCGATTCTGGGGTACCCGCGGCTCCATCGCCACTCCCGGCCCGCACACGGTGCGCTTCGGCGGCAACACGTCGTGCGTCCAGGTGACGACCGACTCCGGATCATGCCTCATCCTCGACTGCGGCACGGGCGTGCGGGCGCTTGGCGCGTCGCTGATGGCGCGGGCATCGCAGCCGGTCACGGCCACGATCCTGCTCAGCCATACGCACTGGGATCACATCCAGGGCTTTCCCTTCTTCGCGCCCCTCTTCATCCCCGGCAACCGCGTGACCGTCTGCGGGCCCGAGGGGAGCGGCAAGTCGTTGCGAGAGGTCCTTTCGGGACAGATGGAGTTCACCTACTTCCCGGTGGAGATCGACCAGCTTCCGGCGGCGATCGCGTTCCGGGAGCTCGCCGAGGGCGTGCACGAGTTCGAGGGCGTGCGCGTCGTCGCGCAATTCCTGCACCATCCGGCGATGACGCTCGGCTACCGCATCGAGGCCGACGGCGCCACTGTCGTCTACGTGTGCGATCACGAGCCGTTCTCCGAGACGCTCTGGCACGGGCATCCCACCTCGATCCAGGCGGAGTCCATCGTCCACGAGGGTGACCGGCGTCACGCGCGCTTCATGGCCGGGGCCGACCTGGTGATTCACGACGCTCAGTACACGCCCGAGGAGTATCCGGCCAAGAAGAACTGGGGACACAGCACCTACGAGTACGCGGTCGCCCTGGCCGCGGCCTCGGGCGTGCGCGCCCTCGCCCTGACCCACCACGATCCAACCCACGACGACGCCTTCGTCGCCGGCATCGAGGAGCGCGCCCGGGCCCACGTCCTGCGGCAACGATATGCGCTCGATGTCCGCTGCGCCTTCGAAGGGATGGAGCTCTGCCTCGCGGGCAGCCCCGATCGGCCGGCCGCCCCGACAATGGCCGCGCCAGCGACGGAAGGCGAGGCGGCGCGCGGGAAACGCGTGCTGGTGGTCGACGACGATCCCGACATCCGGGCGCTCGCCAGCAAGGCCCTGACCCGCGACGGGCATGAGGTGAGCGAGGCCGCCAGCGGAGCCGAGGCCCTGGCGCTGATCGCCGCGCAGGTTCCGGACCTGGTGCTGCTCGACCTGCTGATGCCGGTCCAGGGCGGGCTCGAGGTCCTCAGGCTCCTGCGCTCGATGCCGGCGACCGCCGCGCTGCCCATCGTGGTACTGACCGCGATGGACGACGAGGCCAACACGCGCGCGGGCTTCGAGCTCGGCGCGACCGACTATCTCACCAAGCCTTTCACGCCCCCCCAGCTCGCGGCGCGCGTCCGCGCTTGCCTGGCACGTAAGGCGTGATCGGCTGCGGCAGCAGGCGCGCGGTCTCCACGCGCACCACCTCGTAGCACTCGCACGACAGCGCCTCGAGCCGCGGCCGGTCCAGCACCTTGATATGGCCGCGGCGGTAGCTGATGACGCCGGCATCCTGCAGTTTGCCCGCCGACTCGGTCACGCCCTCGCGGCGAACGCCGAGCATATTGGCGATCAGCTCCTGGGTCATCACGATCTCCGGCGCGGGCAGCCGATCGATGCTCAGCAGCAGCCAGCGGCACAGCTGCTGGTCCACGGAGTGGTGCCGGTTGCAGATCGCGGTCTGCGCCATCTGGGTGATGAGCGATTGCGTGTAGCGCAGCATCAGGTGCTGCATCGATCCGCCGCGGACGA
>JBKJTM010000031.1:0-8337 GCA_046590805.1 Usitatibacter sp. | reverse complement strand
GCCCCTCCAGATCGGCATCGACTCGCCGGCTCGCAAGGTGCCCGCGAAAGAGCGTGAGGTTCCGACGCCCGTAGAGCGCTTCTCGCCCGCCCCGCCGGCGATCGCTTTCGAACGCATCCTGCGCATCCAGGGCTACTCCGATCTCACCAAGGTAAGGCCGGTCATCCGCGGCGCAGCCGAGCAGATGGCGGCGCTCGCCGCGAAGCTGAGCGAGCCGCGAGTCGCGTATCGGCAGGTCGCGGTGCGCTCGATCGAGGGCGCGGTGCTCGAGGTCGAGGGCGGGGCGCGCATGCACTGCCAGGCCTTCGGGCCGCACCTCGCGGGATGCACGCAGGTCGTGCCCTTCGTGCTCACGCTGGGCGCGGCCATCCCGCGGCAGGTGATCGAGCTCATCGAGCGCGGCGACCTCCTCGAAGGCCTGCTGATGGAAACCGCGGCCTGGCTCGCGATCGAGGATGCGACGCGCCAGTTCAAGACGCGCCTGCGCGCGGAATCGCTCGCGCGCGGCATGCGAATCACGTCGCGCATGGGCCCGGGCTACAGCTACAAGGTCGGCGGCCGCATGCACGAGTGGCGGCTCGAGGAACACCCGGCGCTCTTCTCGCTCTTCGGCGAGGCCGAGCTTCCGGTCACGCTCATGGGCAGCTGCGCCATGAGCCCGAAGATGTCGCGCTCCGGGCTGTATGGCATCGCGCCCGAGGCGCCCCCGCCACGCAATGCCCGCAATGGCGCGCGCACGGTCACCGAATCCACCTAGAGGAGAGGCAAATGGGTATCGCAGGCGATGGCCTGGCCATCATCGGGGAGAACTTCAACGCCACCCGCAAGATCCGCATCACCAGCCCGAAGGTGGTTCAGCAGAGCGGCAAGGTGGGCATCGGCTACACCGACCTGGACGGCAACAAGCGCGTGCTCGACGTGACCTCCGTCATCCCCGAGGATCCGAACAAGCGCCAGGGATTCATGATCCCGCACATTGGCGAGGCGTGCCGCCAGAAGGACATGAACTACATCCGCTGGGCGATCAAGAACCAGGAGCGCCACGGCGCGCACATCATCGACCTGTGCGTGGACGAGATGAGTGTCTATCCGCAGGAGCGCTTCGAGTGGATCGCGTGGCTGGTGCGCACCGCGCAGTCGATCACCGACGCGATCGTCTCCATCGACTCCTCGGACTCGGAGACCATCCGCGCGGGCCTGGAAGCGCATGACAGCAAGAAGAGCCGCCCGGCGATCAACTCGGTGAACCTCGAGCCGGGCCGCCAGGTGCTGGTCGAAATGGCCAAGGAGCGCAACGCGATCCTGTTCGCCAACGCCTCGGGACAGAGCGGCATGCCGCAGAACGCCGAGCAGCGCGTCGCGAACCTCGACGGCTGCATGGCGATGATGGACAAGGGCGGGATCCCGATGGACGACCGCTACCTCGATCCGCTGGTGTTCCCGATCGGCGCGGGCCCCGACTTCGGCGGCCACTACCTCGACGCGGTGCGCATGGTGCGTGCGAAATATCCCGAGGTGCACATCTTCGGCGGCCATAGCAACGTCTCCTTCGGCCTGCCGGAGCGCAAGATGCTCAACTTCACCTTCATCGCGATGTCGGTCCTCGCCGGCTGCGACTCGGTGATGATCGACCCGATCATGAACCCGCCGAAGGAGATCAACGACTTCATGTTTGCGGCCAACGCCCTCAGCGGCAAGGACGAGTATTCGGTGAAGTACCTCAAATACACGCGCGCCAACATCGCCGCGGCCAAGAAGGCCGCCGCGGCGCTGGCCGCATAGGAGCCCCCCAGATGAAAGAGCTGCTTCCCCGCGAACGCTTCATCCGCACCCTACGCCGCGAGCCTGTCGACCGCGTGACCACGCTCTACCGCATGAAAGCCGAGGCGAAGCAGAAGATCGCGCGCGTCTTCGGCATCGAGAACGCGGCCACCGGGCGCAAGCACGATCCCACGCTCGAGCTGCGCCTCGGCAACGACGCGATCATCTACCAGATCGGCATCAACGCCGACTTCTCCCACCGCCACATCGAGATCGGCGAGACCTGGTACAACCATTTCGGCGTGGGCTACGGCAAGAGCGGCCTCGAGGGCCGCACGCGCGAGGAGGAGGTGGAGTTCAAGAAGACCCAGGATTTCTGGGGCCCGGCCAAGGTCGTGCCGGAAAACTTCCCCAAGGTCCATCCGATCAAGAACCTCGAGGACCTCAAGAACTACAAGTGGCCCGATCCGGCGGATCCCGCGATGCTCGATCCGATCAAGGACCTGTGCGAGCGCTACCAGAAGGACTATTTCATCATCGTGGACCTGTCCTCGACGCTGATCGAGGCGGCCTACGCGCACCTGGTGGGAACGCAGAACTTCTTCCTCTATATGCACGACGAGCCCGAGCTCATCAACGGCGTGCTGGACGGCCTCACCGACTACTACACCGCCCTCGGCAGGAATGCCATCAAGCTCGGCGTGGACATGATCCGCGTGGGTGATGACATCGGCGCGCAGCAGTCGATGATGCTGTCGCCGAAATCGTGGCGCCAGTACGCCAAGCCGCGCTTCGCGCGCATGTTCGCCGAGTTCAAGCAGGAGAACCCGGAGATCTTTCTCAAGTTCCATTCGTGCGGCGACTATTCGCCGGTGCTACCCGACGAGATCGAGCTGGGCTCGCACCTCACCGGACTCATGCAGCCGACCGGCGGTTTGAAGGACCAGGCGGCCATCAAGGCCAAGTACGGCGGCGACATCGTGCTCTGCGGCGGCTTCGACGTGCAGCGCATCCTGCCGCGGGGCCAGGTCGAGGACGTGAGGAAAGGCGTCTTCGAGTGCTTCAAGAACCTCGGCCCCGGCGGCGGCTACGTCTTCTCGCCGTCGCACTACATCATGGCCGACGTGCCGATCCAGAACATCATGGCGATGTTCGAGGCGCAGAAGGACTTCGGCGTCTACGGCAAGTACCCGCTGAACTAGCCTCGCGAAAAACAACTGGAGCCCCAATGGACGAGATCGCAGAACCGGTACTGAAGGAGCCCGTGGGCTGGGAATCGCGCGCGCCCGCGGGATGGGAGTGGGCGAGCCTGTGGGTGGCCGTGGAGGAAGGCGACCACAAGTACTCCGACAAGCGGACAAGGGAGGCGGTGGCGGCGGGCATCAATCCGCGCCACGTGCTGGACGACGGCCTCTTTCCCGGCTTCACCCTGCAGGGCGACCGCTTCACCTCGCAGATCATCTTCATTCCGGAGATGCTCATCACCGCGCGCGCCATGAAGGCGGGCCTGGCGATCATCCGCCCGCTGCTCGCGGCCAACAAGGAAAAGCCCGTCGGTACGTTCGTGATGGGCACGGTGCTGGGCGACATGCACGACATCGGCCAGTCGATCGTGACCATCATGCTGGAGAACGCCGGCTTCAACGTGATCAACCTCGGGACCGACGTGCATCCGGACAAGTTCATCTCGACGGCGCTGGAGAACCAGGCCGACCTGGTGGGCTTCTCGGCGCTGCTCTCGACCACGGTGTATTACCAGAAGGTCACCATCGACGAATTCGCCAAGGCGGGGCACCGCGACAAGGTGAAGATACTCATCGGCGGCGCGCCGACCTCGCAGGAATGGGCCGACAGCTGCGGCGCCGACGGCTGGGGACGCGACGCGATCGAGGCGGTGAAGCTGGCGCTGCGACTGGTGCAGGAAAAGCGCGTCGCCTGGGCGGCGTAGGCATGGCGGCGGCTCCCAAGGTCCAGTACGCGACCCCGTCCGGGGAGACCCGGTCGATCACGCCGCCGGCGGACGCGAACCTGCTGGATGCCGCGCGCCTGGCCGGCATCGAGATGGACGCCACCTGTGGCGGGCGCGGGCGCTGCCGCAGTTGCCGCGTGAAGGTGATGGCGGGCGAGATCCCGCCGCCCACGCTGCAGGACACGCTGCAGCTCGGCCACGACGAGGTACACGAGCGCTTCCGCCTCGCCTGCCAGACGCGCGTCATCGCCGATTGCACGGTGATGGCGATGCCGCCCAAGGCGGAGTCGGGGTACCAGATCCTTTCGGGGGACGTCGACGTCTCCGCCGATTCGCGCCTCACGCTCGATTCCGGCGTGGCTAAACACCTCATCACGGCGAAGACCCCGCAAAGCGAGCACCACCAGACCTCCGACATGGACGAGATTCTCGCCTGCCTGCCCGTCGGTACCGACCGGCGTCTGCCGCTGGAAGTGCTGCGAAAGGTACCGATGGCACTGAGGAAGGAGAAGGGCCGGCTCACGGTCACCACGTTCAACGCCGAGATTGTCGATATCGAAGTGGGCGACACGACGGCCCACGCCTACGGCATAGCCTTCGACATTGGCACCACCAGCATCGTCGGCACCCTCATGGACCTGGCGAGCGGCGAGCAGCTGGCCGCCGTCGGCGGGCTGAACCCGCAGGCGCAATACGGTGGCGACCTGATGTCGCGCATCGCCTACGCGCAGTTCGACGAAGGCAAGCTCACCACCCTGCGCGCCAAGATCCTGGGCGGCATCAACGATTTCATCAAGGAGGCCTGCGCCAAGGCGAACGTCTCGGCCGACCACCTCTACAAGATCGTGGTGGTGGGCAACACCTGCATGCACCACATCTTCCTCGGCGTAGACGTGACCTACGTGGGGCTGGCGCCCTACGCGCCGGCGGTGCGCGACCTGCTGGTCTACCCCGCGCGCGACCTGCCGCTCAAGGCCGCTCCCAACGCCAGGGTGTGCCTGCTGCCGATCGTCGCGGGGTTCGTCGGTGCCGACACCATGGCGTGCGTGCTCGCCACGCGCATCTACGAGAGCGAGGAGATCCGCGCGCTGGTGGACATCGGCACCAACGGCGAGGTGGTGATGGGATCGCGCGGCAAGCTCTACGCCTGCTCCGCGCCCGCGGGCCCGGCGCTCGAGGGGGCGCAGATCCGTCACGGCATGCGCGGCGCGCTGGGCGCGATCGAGAAGGTCGAGATCGGCGAGGACGTGACCTGCGCGGTGATCGGCAACGCGCCCGCCGTGGGCATCTGCGGCTCGGGCCTCATCGACGCCTGCGCCAAGATGCTCGCCGCCAACGTGATCGATTCCAACGGCCTGCTGCGGCGCGAGGGCGCCGAACCGCTCGTCCCGGCGCTGCAGCGGCGCATCGTGAGGGGCGAGGGCGGCCGCCAGTTCGTGCTGGTGTGGAAGGAAGATGCCGGGCGCGACCACGACATCAGCATCACCCAGGCCGACATCCGCCAGCTGCAGCTCGCCAAGAGCGCGATCTATTCCGGCATCCTCATGCTGCGCGACGTGATGGGGATCGGCAACGACCAGATCGTCGAGCTGATGCTCTGCGGCGGCTTCGGCAACTACATCAGCATCGAGAGCTCGGTGAAGATCCGGCTGCTGCCCGGGCTGCCCACCGAGCGCATCACCTACATGGGCAACGCCGCCGCCATCGGCGCGCAGATGGCGCTGCTCTCGGAGACCGAGCGCATGCGCTCCTTCGAGCTCGCGCAGTCAATCGAGCACGTGGCGCTCGCCGCGCGCCCCGAGTTCCAGGACATCTTCGTCGACGGCATGAACTTCTCCGGGACGCCCTTCGGGCCGCCGGGGCGCCGTCCCGCGAAGGCGGCCGCATAGGGCAGGGCCATGCGCGTGAATCTCCTCTTCGGCTTCCTCGGCTCGGGCAAGACCACGCTCGCCCGGCACCTGCTCGCCGAGCGCGCGCCGGACGTGAAGACGGCGGTGATCGTGAACGAGTTCGGCGAGGTGGGCATCGACGGCGACATCCTCAGGGGCGACAATGTCGACGTGGTCGAGCTCAACTCCGGATGCCTTTGCTGCACGCTGCGCGGCTCGCTGATGCTGGCGGTGGAAGAGCTGCGCGACAAATCCAGGGTGGAGCGCGTGATCGTCGAGGCGACGGGCGTGGCGCAGCCGGCGGAGCTGCTCGATACGCTGGCGGACTCTTCCCTCGAATCGGGCCTCGAGATCGGCCCGCTGGTCACAGTGGTGGACGTCTTCAAGTTCCCCAAGCTGGTGTCGATGCTGGGCGACTTCTACGTGGACCAGATCGAGAACGCCGACATCGTGCTGCTGAACAAGATCGACCTGGTCACGCCCGCGCAGCTCGAGGAGGTGACGCGCCAGGTCCGCGCCCTCAACCCCGGGGCCGACCTGATCTACGCCGAGCAGGGGCGCGTGCGGCCGCAGGAACTGTTCGAGAAGCGTTCGGAAAGCTTGATCGACCGGGCGATGGCCGAGGGCGGTCACGGCCGCGCCCCGCCAAGCCATGAGCACCACGATCCCGGTCACGACCACGCGCACCGCGATCACGACCACGCGCACCGCGATCACGACCACGATCCGCACGCCGATGCGCCGGTGCAGTCGTTCGTGGTGCGAGGATCGGGCAACGCCACGCGCGCGGGCATCGACCGGTTCTTCGGCGCGCTGCCCGACAACGTCTGGCGCGCGAAGGGTTTCGTGCATGTCGATGGCAAGCCCTCGCTGGTGCAGTACTCCCTGGGCCAGCTCGAGGTCACCGCGGCCGGGGCCGCGCAGGCGGAGGCGATCGTCTTCATCGGCAACGGCATGGATCGCGCCGCGATCGAGTCGGGGTTCGCGCAGGTGCGCAGGGCATGACGCTCGTCGTCCGCAAGCTCGCTATCGACGGCACGCGTAACGCGAACGGCGCCGAGCCGGAGCCGCGCTCGCTCGCCGAGCGCGCCTACGAGCTGCTGGTGCGCAAGATCACGCGCCTCGCGCTGGCGCCCGGCTCGGTGCTGGTGGACAAGACGCTCATCGAGGAACTCGGCATCGGCCGCACGCCGATCCGCGAGGCGATGCAGCGCTTGGCGATCGAGGGCCTGGTCGACCATCTGCCGAACCGCGGCATGCTGGTCTCGGAGATCACCGCCAGCGGCGTGCAGCAGATCTACGAGTTCCGCGCGGTGCTCGACGGCTACGCAGCCTGGCTTGCGGCGGCGCGCGCCACGCCCGAGCAGATCCGCGAGATCACCGCGGCGCACAAGCGCCTGGTGCGCGCCACCGAAGACGACGACATCGACGAGTTCGTCGAGGGCGACCGCGACTTCTACCGGCTTGTCTCCGCTGCGGCGCACAACAGTCTGGTGGCCGACACAATCCCGCGGATCTTCAACCTGCACCTGCGCCTGTGGTTCTACATCTCGGCCAAGCTGGGCGGCTGGCACTCGCTCGCCGCCTCGCACCAGGAGATGACGCGCGAGGTGGTCGACGCCCTCACGGTCCACGATCCGGCGCGCGCGCGCACGGCGATGGAGAACTACGTGAACAAACGCCATCAGGACATCAAGAAGATCCTCTAGTGTAGTGCTTCGCAAGTCCGAGGACATATCGAATCGCCCGCGGCAACGAGGTTTTCGCCTGCACGCATGCCACAGCTGGCTACGTTGGGCAGGCCAGGGCCCACTCCGGCCCTGCGCAGGATGTTCCTCGCGGCATTCAGGTCCCGATCGATTGCGAGCCCACAGCGGGAGCACTGGTGCAGGCGCTCGCCGAGCGCCTTCGGGACCTTCACGCCGCAGCCGGAACAGTCCTGGCTGGTGTTATATGGGTTCACTTCGACCAAGCGGGCACCAGCGTATTCTGCTTTGTACCGCAGCATCGAGATGAACTTCGCCCACGAAGCATCGTGGACATCCTTGGCCAGCGCGCCTCGCGCCAAGCCCTTCACATTCAACTTCTCCACGGCGATCACGTCGTAGTCACGCATGAGGCGCGCCGATGCCTGGTGCAGGTGGTCCAGGCGCGCCCGGGCGGTCTTCGCGTGGCATCGGGCGAGCACCAGGCGCGCGGTGCGTCGGCCTCCCGAGCCTCGCACCTTGCGTGCGAGCGAGCGGTTTGCCTTCCGCAGCCGCTTTTCCGCTCGCCGCGCGGCTTTCAGCGTCGGAATGAATCCGCCGTCGGAGAAGGCGGCATAGGTCGAGATGCCCAGATCAATCCCGACCGCACGGGTGCCGTGCCGGGGCGAGGCCGCCGCGACTTCGACGGCGAATCCGACCTTCCAGCCCTTCGCATCGCGTCGGAAGACGCAGGAGCGAATCGCCGCCCCTTCGGGAAGCGGCCGGTGAAGGTGTACGCGAAGCCCTCCCGGCATACCCTTGAAGCGCAGGCGCCGGTTCTCCAAGCCGATGCCGGAAAACTCCCGGAACCCGAAGCTTGCGAAGTGCCGCTTGCCGCGAAAGCGGGGAAAGCCGGGCTTGGCCCCGGACTGCACCCGCCGGAAGAAGCCGCGATAGGCTTCGTCGAGCTGCTTGAGAGTCCAGCGCTGCAGGCAAAGGGGAAGCTGCTGTGCCTCCGGGTCGCTTCGCCTCC
>JBKJTM010000011.1:0-3644 GCA_046590805.1 Usitatibacter sp. | reverse complement strand
AGGAATTGCGCGATCTCCTCCCCCTTGGATCCCTCGACCGGCGCCCAAAGCCCGGTGAAGGCGAGGCGCGTGGGGCCGAAACGCAGCACGCCCAGCAGCTGGTCGATCTCGTCACGGACCGCAGGGCTCAGGCCCGAGACCGTGCGATCGAAAGCCTCGACAACCTCCTGGATGGCGACGCCGCGCTCCGGTTCGCGCGTGGGCAGCGATCCCGCGAGCACCACCGGCACCAGCGCCTCGATCATCGGCACGCTCGCGCCGTCGAGGACGCGGAAGTACCCCGGCATCGAGGGCCGTTCGAGCGCGCGCGCGATGGCGAGCACCGCGACGCCCGCCAGGCCGACCTGCAGGAAGCGCCGCCGGGTGAGCAACTCAGCGCACCAGCAGGCGTGCCAGCGCCTCGAACCGGTTTCCGTACGGCGGGCGCAGCAGCTTCAGGCCGTTGAGGCGGGACTGGTAGAAGACCGCCTTCTTCTTGGAGAAGGTGTCGAAGCCCGCGCGGCCGTGGTACTCCCCCATGCCGCTCGCGCCGACGCCGCCGAAGGGCAAGTCGTCCTGGCCCGCGTGCACGATGGTCTCGTTCACGCCCACTCCGCCCGAGACTGTCTCCGCGAGCACGCGGTCGATCGCGGCGCGATCGTGGTCGAACACGTACAGGGCCAGCGGCCGCGGGCGCGCGTTCACGTAGGCGATGGCTTCGTCCAGCGTGCGATACGGCACCACGGGCAGGATAGGGCCGAAGATCTCGTCCGTCATCAGGCGCGTGTCCGCGGGAGCCCCGAGCACCAGCGTGGGCGCGAGCTTGGGCGAGGCGCGCAGGTCTTCGCCCGCGGGGTTGATCTCGATCACCGTGGCGCCGCGGGACCTCGCCTCGTCGAGGTAGTCGCAGAGCCGCTCGCGGTGGCGCGCGGAAATGATCGCGGTGTAGGTGGCGTTGCGGGTGAGGCGCGGTTAGAGCCGCGTCCCGGATTCGCGCGCCGCCTCCACGAACGCCGCCACCTGCTCCTCCGGCACCAGCGCGTAGTCGGGGGCGATGCAGGTCTGCCCGCCGTTCAGGCACTTCCCATAGACGATCCGGTCGGCGGCATCCGCCACCGCCATGCCGCGCCCGACGATGGCCGGCGACTTGCCGCCGAGCTCGAGCGTCACCGGCGTCAGGTTCCCGGCCGCGGCCCGCATCACCTCGCGCCCCACCGACGTCGATCCGGTGAAGAGCAGGTGATCGAAGGGAAGGGTCACGAAAGCGCGCGCCGTTTCGGTGCCGCCGTTCACGATCGCGATCACGCCATCGGAAAAACGCTCCGCGACCAGGCGCTTGAGAAGCTTCCCGGTTGCCGGCGCCGACTCGGACATCTTCACCATGGCGCGGTTGCCCGCCGCGAGCGCCGAAGCGAGGGGACCGATGGCCAGATAGATCGGGTAATTCCACGGAACGACGATGCCGACGATGCCGAGCGGCTGCATCAGGACACGCGAGCGGCCGGGGAGGAACCAGAAGCCGGTGCGCGCACGCCGCGGCTTCATCCACGCGGCGAGGTGGCGCCGGGCATGGCGCAACGCCTCGAGGGATGGAAAGATCTCGAGCATGCGGGTCTCGGCGGCCGAACGGCCCTGGAAGTCTTCATCCACGGCGGCGGCAAGCGCCCCGGCGTTTTCCACCAGGAGGCGCTCCAGGGCTTCGAGCGCGCGCAGGCGCTCGAAGCGGTCCAGGGCGGGGGCCACGGCGCGGGCCTCGCGCTGCCGCGCGAACAGCGCATCGAGCGAACGCGAAAGGGGCTCCGAAGGCGCCCGGCCGTCACTCAAGTTCAACTTTAACAAGCCCTTTTAGTTATATGAATAAAAACACTATTTTATACTGAAATCAGGCAATCAAACGCTCGTTTGAATCGGCCGATAGAATATCACGATGTCGCCGCCCGCCACCGACCTGAAACGCCACCTGCACCTCCTCAAGGAGCTGCGAGGGCACGGCCGTTCGCCGCCGCCAAGGCTCACGGAGCTGAAGGCGTGGCAGTCCGCGCGCCTGCACGGGACCTACGCGGACATCTCCGCCCAGCCGCGCTACAGCGCCGCAACCTCCTTCTTCCTCGACGATCTCTACGGTCCCAAGGATTTCAGCGGGCGCGACCAGGCGATGCTGCGCATCGTCCCGGCGATGACGCGCCTGCTGCCCGCCTCGGCACTGGAGACGGCGTCGCTCGCGATCGAGCTCGAAGCGCTGTCGGAGGGCCTCGACCAACGCGCCGCCGGGGCTCTCGCCCCGGGACCCATCGACGCGGGCAGCTACGCGAGGGCCTACCGCGAGAGCTCGACGCGCGAGGAGCGCGAGCGGCAGATCGAGCTGATCGTCGCGGTCGGTGAGCGGCTCGACGCGCTGGTGAAAAAGCCCATGGTGGCGCGCATGCTGCGGCTGATGCGCAGGCCGGCGAGCGTCGCGGGCCTCCACGACCTGCAGGAATTCCTCGAGCGCGGCTTCGAGGCGTTTCGGGAAATGCACGGCGCGGCGGACTTCCTCACGCTGGTGCGCGAGCGGGAGACCGAGTTCCTCAGCGGCCTTTTTTCCGGCCGGCCGATGGCTTCTTCGCCGCCGTAGGCCTGGCCTTCGGCGCGGCGGCCTGCGGTTTCACGCGCGCGAACAGGGTGTCCAGCTCATGCTCGATGGACTTCTGGATCGAGCCCTTCATCGCCTTCAGCAGGAAGCCCAGCCCGACCGAGAGATTCAGGTCCTTGTCGGAGACCGAAAGGGAGCCGCTCACCCCGGGGCGCTCGAAGCGCAGGACATTGCCGCTCCAGTCCCCCTTGAGATCGAACTTGCGCCCGAGGTGATCGGCCATCCTCTCGGCGGCGGCACGCGCCGCCTTCAGGCCGAGATTGTGAACGCGATGGATTTCGATGTCCGCCATGTGGATCCGGGCCTAGTTGTCGATCTTGGCGCCGGATTCCTTCACCACGCGGCCCCAGCTTTCAATCTCCGAGCGCACGAAGCGGGTGAACTCCGCCGGCGGCTGGCCGCCCAGGTCAGCGCCCTGCATGTCCCAGATCTTCTTGATGTCCGGATCCTTGAGCACCTGGGCGATCGACTGGTACATCTTGTCGATGATCGGCTTGGGCGTTCCCTTGATCGCGAACACCGCGTACCACGTGGTCACCTTCACGCCCTCGACGCCGGCCTCGGCCATCGTGGGCACCTCGGGAACCAGGGGATTGCGGTTGGCCGACGACACCGCCAGCGGCCGGAGACGCCCGGCTTTGATCATCGGGCCGGCGGTCCCCATGCCGTCGAAGGCGAGGTCGACCACGCCCGCCAGCAGGTCGGGCATCAGCGGGCCGGCGCCGCGATAGGGCACGTGGGTCATGCTGGTGCCGGTACGCAGCTTGAAGAGCTCGCCGACGAGGTGGTGGGTGGTGCCGTTGCCCGCCGAGCCGAAGTTGAGCTTGTTGGGGTTCGCCTTGGCGTAGGCGATCAACTCCTGCAGGGTCTTGAAGCCGTGCTTCGGGTGGATCACCACCACGTTGGGCACGTAAGCGAGCACCGTGATCGGCTCGAAATTCTTCTCCAGGCCCTCGTACGGCAGCTTGGTGTAGAGCGTCTCGGCGATGGTGTGGTGGACCGCGCCGACAAAGAAGGTGTAGCCGTCCGGAGC
>JBKJTM010000233.1:0-5211 GCA_046590805.1 Usitatibacter sp. | reverse complement strand
CGGAGCTCGTCTCGATTCCCAAGGCGGTCCACGAGGCGCACATGCGCTCCAACGCGACAGCCGGGTCGCTGCGGCTCGACCGCGCCGCGCTGGACGCGCTCGACCGCGCATTCCCTCCCCCCCACGCGCAAGACACCGCTCGCGATGATCTGAGCGACTGACCTTACGCGGCATCGTGTCGGTCGCCGGCGACAGTGGAAGAGGGCTTCGCTTCAACCGCTTGCGCGAGCGACGCCTGCGTGCTGTAGCTCCGCAACGACGAAAGTGCCGAAGCTGTCGTACGCGCTGCGCCTGCGGGCCCACTTGGCACGGAAAGTGGATGTGGAACCCCTGATATCCACTGGGAGGACAACGAAATGAAATATGGAGAGAGCATCTTCAACCGCACCCGCGACACCCGATCGTCGCCGACGCCGCAGCCCGCCGCGGCGAACGCCCCGAGCGCCACTCCGGCGATCGTGCCGGCGGCGGCGCGGCCCTCATCGCCGGCCCCCGTGCCTGCGCCCGCGCCTGCCGAGCGTAGCGAGGACACGGTCGGCAGCAAGCTGATCGTCGGCCCCAACATCAAGCTGAAGGGTGTCGAGATCGACGATTGCGACACGCTGGTCGTCGAGGGCCGCGTGGAGGCGACGATGGTGAGCCGCGCGATCCAGATCGCCGAGAGCGGAGCCTTCAGCGGCAAGGTCGACGTCGACGTGGCGGAGATTCGCGGCGCCTTCCAGGGCGAGATGACCGCGCGCAAGAAGCTCGTGATCCACGCGAGTGGCCGCGTTACCGGCAAGATCCGTTACGGCAAGATGCTGGTGCAGGAAGGCGGCGAGATGTCGGGCGACGTGGGCGCGCTCAACGGCACCGAGCCACAGGTGGTGCGCTAGGCCGGCCGCCCGTCGCAGGCGAGCTCGCGCGCCAGCTGCGCGAGCTTTCCCTTCAGCACCTTGCCGCTCGCCGCGGCCGGCAGCGCCGGCATGATCACCACGTCGCTGGGCCGCTTGTAGGGCGCGAGCGAGCGCGCGGCGAACTCGATCAGCTCCGCGGAGGTGGCGCGCGCGCCCGGCGCCAGCTCGACGAAGGCGATCACCTCCTCCTCGCCATCGCGGCTGCGTCCGACCACGGCCGATTGCGACACGGCCGGATGCGCGTTGAGCACCGCCTCGACCTCGACCGGGAATACGTTGAATCCCGAACGGATGATGAGCTCCTTGAGGCGCCCCTCGATGTGGATCGCCCCATCGGCATCGCGCCGCGCGAGATCGCCGGTCGCGAGCCAGCCGCCGGGCTTGATGGCGGCGGCGGTGGCGGCAGGATCCTTGTAGTAGCCCTTCATCACGTTCGGCCCGTGCGCCCAGAGCTCGCCCACCTCGCCATCGGGAAGGTCGCGGCCCTCGAGGTCCACGATCCTCAGTCGCACGCCGGGAATCGCCGGGCCGACCGAGCAGTCGTCGCGCGGCGCGTCGTGCCGCGTCTGGGTGACGGTGGGCGACGCCTCGGTGAGGCCGTAGCCGTTGTGCAATCGCAGGCCGAAGAAGCGCTCGACCTCGCGCTTCAATGCCGGGACGAGCGGCGAGCCTCCGGCATAGAGGAAGCGAAGCGCCGGGGCCTCGAAGGAGTGTTCGCCCCGCTCCTTCAGGTGATCGATCAGTTTCGCGTACATCGCGGGCACGCCCTGGCAGACGGTGAGTCGCTCGCCGCGTATGAAGCGCGCCGCCGCCGCCGCCGAGAAGCGCGGCTGGAGGTGGATGCTGCCCCCGGCGAGCAGCGTGCCGAGGGTGACCGAGGCGAGCCCGTAGACATGCGAGACGGGGAGCAGCCCATAGACGCGATCGTCGGGAACGATGCGGCGCAGCTCGCCCGAGTTGCGTGCGATGTAGAGGAGGCTCGCGTGGGTGAGCATCACCGCCTTCGGCTCGCCGGTGGTCCCGGTGGTGTAGAGGAGGGCGGCCACGTCATGCGCCGGATCGCCGGTGATCGCTTCCGGCTTGGACTCCGCGACCGGCGACAATGCCATCGCCCCCCAGGCGCCCCCGGCGTGGGCAGTGGCGGCGAAGCGATCGGCATGCGCGGCCGCCTCAGGCGAGCCCTCGGTGAGGAATATCGTGAGGCGCGCCGTCGAATGCGCGCGGATGGCGTCGATCTCGCGCGCCGAGAGGCGGGCGTTCACGTTCACCACCCAGGCGTGAAGGCTCGCGATGGCGAACACCAGCATCACCATTGCCGGGCCGTTCTCGCCGACCACCATCACGCGGTCGCCGGCACGCACGCCCAGGCTTGCGAGTCGGGCGCTCCACGCCTCGCGTTGCTGCTCCAGCTCCCTCCAGCTGTGGCCCTGGCCCTCGCTAACCAGGGCCGCTTCGGCACCGCGCGCGCGCGCCCAGCGGGCGAGGATGTCGCCCACCCATTGCGCAGCGGCTTGAGCAGAATCGGGGTCGCGTATCATGCGAGCGGTTTCGTCCCATCATAAGCGAAAGGCCCGGCCTTGAAGCCCGTGGGAATAGTCGGAACCGGCTTCATGGGCCGGGGCATCGCGCAGGTCGCCGCGCAAGCAGGTTTCGACGCGTTCCTCTTCGATGCGCGTGCCGGCGGCGCCGCGCAGGCGCGCGACGCGATCGCCGGGCAGCTGCGCAAGATGGCCGAGAAGGGCAAGCTCGCCGCCGGGGCGGCCGAAGACGCGATCGCGCGCCTCAAGCCCGCCGACGCGCTCGCCGGCCTCGCCGGCTGCGGCCTGGTGGTCGAGGCGATCGTCGAGGACCTGGAGGCCAAGCGCGAGCTTTTCCGCGCCCTCGAGTCGCTGGTCTCGCCCGATTGCGTGATCGCGACCAATACGTCGTCGCTCTCGGTCACCGCGATCGCTGCTGCCTGCGCTCGGCCAGAGCGTGTCGCCGGCCTTCACTTCTTCAGCCCCGTGCCGCTGATGAAGATCGTGGAGGTGATCGACGGCGTGCGCACGGCGCCCGCGGTGATTTCGCAGCTCATGGACTTCGCGCGGCGCGTCGGCCACCTGCCGGTGCGCGCCAAGGACACGCCGGGATTCCTCGTGAACCACGCGGGCCGCGGATACGGCACCGAGGCGCTGCGTATCCTGTCCGAAGGGGTCGCGGGCCACGAGACCGTGGACGACATCCTGCGGGACGCTGCCGGCTTCAGGCTGGGGCCGTTCGAACTCCTCGACCTGACCGGCCTGGACGTCTCCCAGCCGGTGATGGAGTCGATCTATCGCCAGTTCTACGACGAGCCGCGATTCCGCCCGACGCCGTTGCTGGCGCAGCGGCGCGCGGCGGGGCTCCTGGGACGAAAGTCCGGGGAAGGGTTCTACCGGTACGCCGACGGCAAGCGCACGCCGCCTGCAGCGCCGGCCGCGCCGCGCGCCGCGGCGCCCGCAGAGAGGATCTGGATCAGCGCCCGCGATCCCGAGGCGCGCGCGCGGGTGGCCTCGCTGCTGCAGGACGCAGGCGCGAACATCGACGACGGCCCGATTCCGGCGTCCGACGCGCTCTGCGTGGTGCTGCCGTGGGCGGAGGATGCCACTACCGCGGCCGTTGCCGAGAGCCTCGACGCCACGCGCACCGTGGCGCTCGACGCGCGCTTTGGCCTTGCCACGCGCCGCACGGTGATGTCGACGCCGGTGACCGCCTCCGGGTGGCGTCAAGTCGCCGCGGCGGCCTTTGCGGCCGATGGGGTGCCGGTTGCGATGGTCCGCGACAGCGTGGGGTTCGTGGCGCCCCGCGTCGTTTGCCACATCGTGAACGTGGCGTGCGATATCGCGCAGCAGCGCATCGCCACGCCGGACGACATCGATCGCGCGGTGACGCTGGGCCTGGGCTACCGGCAGGGGCCGCTCGCGATGGGCGATGCTCTCGGCGCGGCGAGGGTGCTGGAGATGCTGGAAGGACTGCTCACGTTCTACGGCGACCCGCGCTATCGTCCGAGTCCGTGGCTCAAGCGGCGCGCGCGGCTCGGCGTGCCGCTATCGACACCCGAGGACTAGAGCTTCCCTGGCGCCTACTTGCCGCGTGCGAGGCGCGACGCAAGCCCGGTGTAGCTGGAGGGCGTGAGCGCCGCGAGGCGCCCACGGACATCCTCGGGCAGCGGCAGGCCCTTGATGAACTCCTGCAGGTCGGCGCGCGAGATGCCGCCCTTGCCGCGGGTGAGCTCCTTCAGCTTCTCGTAGGAGCCGGGGACGCGGTGGGCGCGCATCACCGTCTGCACCGCCTCGGCGAGCACGTCCCAGCTTTCCTCCAGGTCCTCGGCGATGCGACGCCGGTCGACCTCGAGCTTGTCGAGCCCCCGCAGGCACGATTCGTAGGCGAGCAGTGAGTAGCCGAAGGCGACGCCCACGTTGCGCAGCACAGTGGAGTCGGTGAGATCGCGCTGCCAGCGCGACACCGGCAGCTTCTCCGACATGTGCCGCAGCAGCGCGTTGGCGAGGCCCAGGTTGCCCTCGGAATTCTCGAAGTCGATCGGGTTCACCTTGTGGGGCATGGTCGAGGATCCGACCTCGCCCGCCTTCACCTGCTGCCTGAAGTAGCCGAGCGAGACGTAGCCCCACACGTCGCGGTTCAGGTCGATGAGGATGGTGTTCAGGCGCGCCACCGCGTCGAAGGCCTCGGCGAGCGCGTCGTGGGGCTCGATCTGGATCGTGAGCGGGTTGTAGGCGAGGCCCATGCCGGTCACGAAACGCTCGGCGAACTTCGGCCAGTCGACCTGGGGTGCCGCGACCACGTGCGCATTGAAGTTGCCGGTGGCGCCGTTCACCTTTCCGAGGATCTCGACCTTCGACAGGATCGCGCGCGCCCGGCGCAACCGGAACACCACGTTTGCCATTTCCTTGCCGAGCGTGGTGGGCGTGGCCGGCTGGCCGTGGGTGCGCGAGAGCATCGCGAGCTCGGCGTGCTCGCCGGCGAGGGCATCGAGGCGCGCGACGATCTTGTCGATCGAAGGCAGCAACACCGCATCACGCCCGCCCTTCAGCATGCGTCCGTGCGCGAGATTGTTGATGTCTTCGGAGGTGCAGGCGAAGTGGATCAGCTCGGCGGCGGCCATCACCTCGGGGTTGCCGGCGAAGCGCTCGCGCAGCCAGTACTCGACCGCCTTCACGTCGTGGTTGGTGGTCGCCTCGATCGCCTTGATGCGCTCGGCGTCGGCGATCGTGAATCCGGCGGCGACCTTGCCCAACTCCTCCTGGGTTGGGGCGGAGAAGGGCTGCATGGCGTCGAA
>JBKJTM010000546.1:0-5546 GCA_046590805.1 Usitatibacter sp. | reverse complement strand
GTGATCTGCTCGCGGCTGATGCTGTCTGTGATGCCGTCGTATCCACGTTCCCACCCCGTCGTCGGGGTGTTGTGGTCGGCGGTAGCGACGATGGAACTGACGCGCCAGACCTTGCGGCCGGCTTGCCGCAATCCCTCAAAGGCCTGTGGGCTGGTAACTTCGTGGACGAGATGCCGGTCAATATACAGTACGGCGGTGCCGTCTTCTTCGGTATGAACGACGTGGTCGTCCCAGATCTTGTAGTACAGCGTGCGGCTCATGTCGGATGTTCCTTGCAAGGCGTGATTTTAGGCCTGCGCCATGCCGAGCTTCCTGATGCAGCGGAAAAGGCCGCTGCCTGCAGCCGACGGACGCGCGCTCAGCGCTGGGCGATTGGCGGAACGTCGCGCGGCACGGCACCGGTGTACAACTGGCGCGGTCGGCCGATCTTGTATTCGGCGTCGCCAATCATTTCATTGAGCTGGGCGATCCAGCCAACGGTACGCGCCAGGGCAAAAATCGCCGTGAATAGCGAGGTCGGGATGCCGATCGCCCGCTGCACGATGCCGGAGTAGAAGTCGACATTGGGATACAGCTTGCGCGAGACGAAGTAATCGTCTTCCAGCGCGATCTTCTCCAGCGCCATCGCCAGCTCGAACAGCGGGTCGTTTTGCAGTCCGAGCGCGTTCAGCACTTCGTAGCACGTCTCGCGCATCAGCTTGGCGCGCGGATCGTAGTTCTTGTAGACGCGGTGGCCGAAGCCCATCAGCTTGACGCCCGAGTTCTTGTCCTTCACTTTCTTGATGAACTCGCCGATCTTCGACACGTCACCGATCTCGCCCAGCATATTGAGCGCGGCCTCGTTGGCGTCGCCGTGCGCCGGGCCCCACAGGCAGGCGATGCCCGCAGCGATGCAGGCGAACGGGTTGGCGCCCGAGGAGCCCGCCAGGCGCACCGTCGAGGTCGAGGCGTTCTGCTCATGGTCGGCGTGCAGGATGAAGATGCGGTCGAGCGCGCGCACCAGCACCTCGTTGATCTGGTACTCCTCGGCGGGCACGCCGAACATCATGCGCATGAAGTTCGCGGTGTATCCCAGGTCGTTCCGGGGATAGATGAACGGCTGGCCCATGTTGTACTTGTAGGCCATGGCGACGATCGTCGGCAGCTTGGCGATCAGGCGGAAGGCCGAGATCTCGCGATGCTCGGGATTATTGATGTCGAGGGAGTCGTGGTAGAAGGCCGACAGCGCGCCCACCACGCCGACCATCACCGCCATCGGATGCGAGTCGCGGCGGAACCCCTGGAAGAGGCGCGCGAGCTGCTCATGCACCATCGTGTGGCGCGTGACCGTCCAGTCGAACTTGTCCTTCTGGCCCTTGTTGGGCAATTCGCCATTCAGCAGCAGGTAGCAGACCTCGAGGAAGTCGCAGTTCACCGCCAGCTGCTCGATCGGGTAGCCGCGGTAGAGGAGCACGCCCTCGTCGCCGTCGATGTAGGTGATCTTCGAGGCGCACGCGGCGGTGGACAGGAAGCCCGGGTCGTAGGTGAACATGCCGGTCTTCGCGTACAGCGCCCGAATGTCCATGACATCGGGTCCGATGGTGCCGCCGTAGACGGGCGCTTCCAGGCTCTTGCCCCCGACGGTGATCGTGCCCTTGCTCTTCGCGTCCATGACTTCCTCGGCTCTCTGCCGCCCTCAGGCGGCCCTAAGTTTCCTCACCAGGTCCCGGAATTCGCGGTCCGGGCTTTCGGTACGTCCCATCACCAGGTCCAGCAAATCGTTGTCGGGCAGCGTGAGCAGCCGCTCGAGGACCTGCGCCTCGTCAGGCGACAACCGCGTGCCCTCGCCCTTCCAGAACCGCTCGAACACCAGGTCCAGCTCCAGCAATCCTCGCCTGCAGCGCCACTTCAATCTCTCTGTGCTGCGCGACTCCATGACGCCTTCACCCCAGAGGACACAGAGGAACCACGGAGGAAAGGCGACTCGGAAGAATTACCCTTGTGTTGCCTCTGTGCCCTCTGTGGTCCAAGCCTTTTTGCCCTACACCGCCCGGCGAACGAGCAGCTCCTTGATCCGGCCGATCGCCGCCGTGGGATTGAGCCCCTTGGGGCAGACGTCGACGCAGTTCATGATCGTGTGGCAGCGGAAGAGCCGGTACGGATCCTCGAGGTCGTCGAGGCGCTCGTTGGTCGCCTGGTCGCGGCTGTCGGCGATGAAGCGGTAGGCCTGCAGCAGCCCCGCCGGCCCCACGAACTTGTCGGGGTTCCACCAGAAGCTCGGGCACGAGGCGGAGCAGCAGGCGCACAGGATGCACTCGTAGAGGCCGTCCAGCACCTCGCGCTCCGCGGGCGACTGCAGGCGCTCGCGCTCCGGCGGCGGGTCGTTGTTGATCACGTACGGCTTCACCGATTGGTACTGGGCGAAGAACAGCGTCATGTCGACGATCAGGTCGCGGATGATCGGCAGCCCCGGCAGCGGCTTGATCACCACCGGCTCCTTCAGGTCCACCAGCTTGGTGATGCAGGCGAGCCCGTTCTTGCCGTTGATGTTCATCGCGTCCGAGCCGCACACGCCCTCGCGGCACGAACGCCGCAGCGACAGCGAATCGTCGGTGGTCTTGATGCGGATCAGCGCGTCGAGAAGCATCCGGTCGGACGGGCCCATCTCCACGTCGTAGTCCTGGAAATGGGGCTTGGCGTCTTTCTCGGGGTCGTATCTCTGGATGCGGAATTTCATATCAGTAAACCCGTGCCTTGGGCACGAAAGTCTCCACGCTGAGCGGCTTCAGGTTCACGGGCTTGTAATCGAGGCGGTCGCCGTCGCGATACCAGAGGCTGTGCTTGAGCCAGCCCTGGTCGTCGCGGTTGGGGAAGTCGGCGCGCGCCTGGGCGCCGCGGCTTTCCTTGCGCGCCTCGGCGCTGATCATCGTGGCGCGCGCGGTCTCGACCAGGTTATCGAGCTCGAGCGCCTCGATGCGCGCGGTGTTGAACACCTTCGACTTGTCGCGGATGCCGGTGCGTAGCGCGCGCTCGGCGACCGCCTTGATCCTGGCGACCCCTTCGGAGAGCAGGTCGGGGAAGCGGAACACGCCGCAGTGCAGCTGCATCGTGCGCTGGATCTCGCCGCGGACCTCGTGCACGTCCTCGCCGTTGGCCTGCGTATCCAGGCGGCTCAAGCGGGCGAGCGAGAAATCGGCCGCGCCCTTCGGCAGCTCGCGGTGCGCGGCGCCCTCGGCACCGATGAACTCGATCATCGACATCGCCGAGCTCTTGCCCATCACCAGCAGGTCGGTGAGCGAGTTGGTGCCGAGCCGGTTGGCGCCGTGGATCGACGCGCAGCCGCATTCGCCGGCGGCGTAGAACCCCGGCAGCACCGAGTTGGCGTCCCCGCCGGCAGGCACGACCACCTGCCCGTGATAATTGGTCGGGATGCCGCCCATCTGGTAGTGGACCGTCGGCACCACCGGGATCGGCTCCTTCACCGGGTCCACGTTGGCGAACTTCATCGCGATCTCGCGTATGCCGGGCAGGCGCTTGTCGATCGTCTCCAGGCCCAGGTGGTCAAGCTTGAGGAGCACGTAATCGCCGTGCTCGCCGAGCCCCCTGCCTTCCTTGATCTCGGTGGCCATCGCCCGCGCCACCACGTCGCGCGACGCCAGGTCCTTCATCGTCGGCGCATAGCGCTCCATGAAGCGCTCGCCGTTCTTGTTGAGCAGGTAGCCGCCCTCACCGCGCACGCCCTCGGTGATGGGCACGCCCGCGCCCGCGACGCCGGTCGGGTGGAACTGCCAGAACTCCATGTCCTCGAGGGGGATGCCGGCGCGAGCCGCCATGCCCAGGCCATCGCCGGTGTTGATGAAGGCGTTGGTCGAGGACGAATAGATGCGCCCTCCTCCGCCGGTGGCGAACAGCGTCGCCTTGGCGTGGAAGATCACCACCTCGCCGGTCTCCATCTCGAGGGCGGTCACGCCGAGCACCTGACCGCTCGCGTCGCGGATCAGATCGAGCGCCATCCACTCGACGAAGAACTGGGTGCGCGCCATGACGTTGCGCTGGTAGAGCGTGTGCAGCATCGCGTGGCCGGTGCGGTCGGCGGCGCAGGAGCTTCTCTGCACCGGCTTCTCGCCGAAATTCGCCGAGTGACCACCGAACGGGCGCTGGTAGATGGTGCCGTTCTCGTTGCGGTCGAAAGGCATGCCGTAGTGCTCGAGCTCGATCACCACCTCGGGCGCCATGCGGCACATGAACTCGATCTCGTCCTGGTCGCCGAGATAGTCGGAGCCCTTGATGGTGTCGTACATGTGCCACAGCCAGCTGTCCTCGCCCATGTTGCCGAGCGCCGCGCCAATGCCGCCCTGCGCCGCGACGGTGTGCGAGCGCGTCGGGAACACCTTCGAGAGCACCGCGACCTTGAGCCCCGCCTCGGCGAGCTCCAGCGAGGCCCGCATGCCGGAACCGCCCGCGCCCACGATCACCGCGTCGAACTTGCGCACCGCGATGCTCATGGCTTCGCTCCCCAGAGGATCGAGGCGGCCCACATGAGGTAGCCAACGAGCGAGAGCGCCACCACCATCTGCAACGCGAGGCGAATGCCAGTGGCCTTGACGTAATCCATCAGGATGTCGCGCATGCCGACCCACGCGTGGTAGAGGAGCGCGGCGAAGAACAGCATCGTGAACATGCGCACGAAGCCACCCGTGAGCAGGGCGCGGAAGTCGCCGTACGACGCGGGATGGCCGGCGACGAGGCAGCCGATCACGAACAGGGTGTAGACCGCCATCACCACCGCGGTCAGGCGCTGCAGCAGCCAGTCGCCGGTGCCGTAGTGCGCGCCGACGGGAACCTTGGAGTAGCGCTTCACCATAGCCGCCACCCGACGAAGATCGTGGTGACCAGGCCCAGCACCAGCACCGCGACGGCCGAAGCGCGGGCGGGCGCCTTGGCGATGCCCCAATGCATATCGAGCGCGAGATAGCGAAGGCCGGCCCAGAAGTGGTGCGCATAGAGCCAGGTCACGCCCAGCATCACCACCTTCGCGAGCGGGCGCGAGATGAACTCGCGCCAGTCGTCGTAGCCCTGCTGCGAGGAGACGACCTCGTCGAGCAGGAAGAGCACCGCGGGCAGGATGGGAAAGAACAGCGCCAGCCCGGAAATGCGGTGGAAGATCGAAACCAGGCCCGGAGGTGGAAGATGCGCAGGATTGAGGTCGTAATACTTCAGGCGCGGCTTTGGCGCGGAGCTCATTTGTTCTTGTCCTTGCGGGCAGACGTCGATTTTATCAGTTCAGTTCGTTGCGGTAGGAGAAGCCGTCGGTCACGCAAAGCCCGCGGCGCCACTCGACCGGCTTGTCGCCATAGGTGAAGGCGACGCGATCGATCCGCAGCAGCGGCGTGCCCGCCGCGACCTTGAGATGCGCCGCGGCGAGCGAATCGGCCTCGACCGCGGTGAGGCGCTCCTCGGCGCGGATCATGCGCACGCCGAATACGGCTTCGTAGAAGGAATAGACCGAGCCGCGGAATTCCTCCAGCTCGGCGAGCGTGAGCCCGGGAAACTGGCACGCCGCGAGC
>JBKJTM010000407.1:0-2534 GCA_046590805.1 Usitatibacter sp. | reverse complement strand
CGTCCCGCCCTTCTTGTCGGCCTCCGCCACCGGCCAGGGCAACATCGAAGGTGCCGTGAACCCGGGCGTTGCTCCCCCCGGCGACCGTGACGCGGTCCTGTTCGGCGCGTCGCCGGGACGAGGCTTCGGCAACCCGGCGGCCGTCGGCCCCGGCGGCTGCGCCTCGATCCGCATGTTTAACGCAGGCAACACGACCCGGGGCGCGCCGTACTGCCAGTTCGACTCCCCTCCGTTCGCCAACCTGCTGCCCGATCGCGAGCTGTTCAACCTGACCGGCAACTTTGCGTTCAAGCTCACGCCCGGCCTGGAGCTATTCGGCGATGCTTTGTTCTCCAAGAGCACGAACACCACCACGATCCAGCCCAGCCCGCTGCGCCGCAGCTTTGCGTACCCGAGCAACACCCGCCTCATCGCTGAAGGCGTGGCTCCCACGCTGCAGGTCTCGCCCACCAACCCGAACTACCCGACCGCCTACCTGACGCAGTTCGCCCCGGCGCTGCTGGGCCGCACGATCGCGGTGACTGCCCGCGTGTTCGACTTCGGCGACCGCCAGACGGTGGACGAGGCCGAGCAAACTCGCTTTGTCGGCGGCCTGCGCGGCAATCTCGGTGGCAGCCACGACTACGAAATCGCTGCCTCGCACAACAAGAGCGCGCTTCAGGGTAATACGACGAGCGGCTATTTCTCTGTCACGGATTACAACCGTATCATCAACGCCAACGCCGCGACGTGGAATCCGTGGGCGCCCGGCGGCGTTCAGACGGGTGCCGTCGCCGACCAGCTGAAGGCGGCTGAGTACAAGGGCCCAACGCTCTCTGCCGAGAACACTGTGAACTCCCTCGACGGAATTCTGCGCGGCGACCTCGCGAAGATCGGCGGCCGCACCGTGCAGTACGCCGTGGGTGCGCAGCATCGCCGCGAGCACTTGGTGGCCTCACCTTCGGCCGCGCTCCTATCGGGCGACATTGCCGGCCTCGGCGGCGGCGTGCCGCCCACTGACGAGAAGCGCAACGTTACGGGCCTGTTCGCCGAAGTCAACGTGCCAGTCACCAAGACTTTCGAGCTGAACGGATCGATCCGCCACGACCGCTACAACGACGTGGGCAAGACCACCAACTACAAGGCCAACGCTCGCTTCCAGCCGACGTCCTCGGTGCTGATGCGCGCGTCGGTGGGCACGGGTTTCCGCGCGCCGACACTATACGACCTGCACCAGCCGCAAACGGTGGGCACCAGCTCGCAGTTCGACGACCCGGGCACCGGCCAGACGGACCTGCAGGTGCCTGAGCTCAGCGGCGGCAACCTCAACCTGAAGCCGGAAACCTCCAAACAAGCCTCTGTCGGTATCGTGCTCTCGCCGAGCAACGCCTTCAGCTTCGGCCTCGACTACTTCCAGTACAAGATCGAAGACATCTTGGCCACGCCGACCACACAGGAAGTGGTGTCGCGCTTCCGTGCGGGTGACGCGGCTTATGCAGGCTCGGTGGACCTTGACGCAAACGGCGATGTGACGCTGGTGCGCAGCGTCATCGGCAACTTCGGCAAGGCCAAAGTGTCTGGCTTAGACATGTTCGCTGCGTTCCGCACGAACCTCGGCCCGGGCCGCTTGGACCTGGGCATGAACGGCACCTACATGGCGAAGTTCGATCAGACGACACCGGGTGGCCGGACCGTGGGCAAGGTCGGCACGATGGTGGAACCCGACGGTACGCCGGTGCCGTCGACCAACGGCAACGACGCCGGTGTGATCCTGCGCTGGAAGCACTCCCTGTCCGCCACATACACCTGGAACAGCTGGTCGTTCACGCTCACGCAGCGCCACAACGCGCGCTACCGTACAGGCAACCAGCTGGACGGAGTAACGCCTCACTACGTCCCGTCCACGCAGTACTACGACGTGAACGTGGCGTACCGCGGCGTCAAAAACCTAATACTGGCCCTGGGTGCGAGAAACGTCGCCGACAAGCAGCCGCCGTTGTTCATCTCGACGGGCAACCAGTTCCAGTCGGGCTACGACGTCACGCAATACGACCCGCGCGGCCGTTTCGTGTACGTCAAGGCGACCTACGCCTTCCGTTGATCGGAAAGCGGTCCAACAAAAAACCGGCCCGAGGGCCGGTTTTTTTATGGGCACCCGATTCTCAGGGCCGGCGGCCGCGTTCCTCGAGTTCAGCCGCAGGACTGTAGGAGAGTGCCTCAGCCGTAGTCAGGAAGCGGCTTGGGGCAGCTTGAACTGGTGCGGAAGTTGGGTGAGTTTCCAGCCGACGATATCGAGAAGCAGCGCCCCGACCCCTCCCGTTGCCATGGCGACATTCGTTTCCAGGCGATCTCTTTCGAATTTGGTGAAATCCGTACGCTGTCAGGTATGGCGCTGCGCAAGTCCGTTGCGGTTAGCAGGCAAGAGTTCCGGTTATGGGGTTCGACGCAGCACATGTCTAAGACGTTCTCCCTTCGGCTACAGTGGTGGCATGGCGCCCACGGTTCTTCGCGGAGAAGAAGAACAGTCGGAACGGACCGTCGCGGAGAACCGTGGG
>JBKJTM010000274.1:0-4834 GCA_046590805.1 Usitatibacter sp. | reverse complement strand
TGTTGATCGTGTCGTACTCGGTCACCGGGACGCCGAAGCGCACGCCCGCGCCGGTCGAGTAGGTGCGGTACTCGGCGATGTCGAGGGTCGATGTGTCGACGTCGCGGCGGAAGAAGTCGAAGCCGCGCGAGACGCCGTCGGCGGTCCAGTAGGGATTGAGGTAGCTGAACGAATACACCTTGTTCACGCTGCCGTTGTTCACCTGGAACGCCATGAGATTGCCGGTGCCGAGGAAATTCGCCTGCGAGATCGAGGCCTGCACCGTGAGCTTCTCCGCCGCCGAGTAGCCGAGGCCGAAATTGAGCGTGCCGGTGTTGCGCTCGGTCACGTTCACGTTCACGTCCACCTGGTCGGAGGTGCCCGGCACCGCGGGCGTCTCGATCGCCACCTCGGAGAAGAAGCCGGTGCGCTGCAGGCGCTCCTTCGAGCGCGCGATCTTCTCCAGCGAGTACCAGGAGCTCTCCAGCTGGCGCAGCTCCCGGCGCACCACCTCGTCCTGGGTCTTCTGGTTGCCGGTCACGTTCACGCGGCGAACGTAGACGCGCTTGCCGGGATCGACGAAGAAGGTGAAGCCGGCGATGCGCTTCTCGCGGTCCAGCTCCGGCACCGGGTTCACGTTGGCGAACGAGTAGCCGTCGTTGCCGAGGCGGTCGGAGATGCGCTTGCCGGTGTCGACGATCTTCTCGCGGGAAAAGACGTCGCCCTTCTTCATCGGGGTGAGCCTGCGCAGCTCCGCCTCGCCCACGATCAGGTCGCCGCTGAACTTGACCTCGCCCAGGGTGTAGACCGGGCCCTCGCTGATGGCGACGGTGATGTAGATCTTCTCGCGGTCGGGGGTGATCGAGACCTGGGTGGACTCGATGTTGAACTCGAGGTAGCCGCGGTTCAGGTAATAGGAGCGCAGCGCCTCGAGGTCCGCGGTGAGCTGCTGCTTCGAGTACTGGTCGTCC
This sequence comes from Usitatibacter sp., assembly GCA_046590805.1. Taxonomy (GTDB): domain Bacteria; phylum Pseudomonadota; class Gammaproteobacteria; order Burkholderiales; family Usitatibacteraceae; genus Usitatibacter. The sequence goes on along the minus strand of JBKJTM010000274.1, from coordinate 3,884 downwards.
TTGGTGAACCAGGTGAACCAGCCCGGGGTGGTGAGCTTCATGGCGCGCAGAAGCTGTTTCTCGGTAAAGGCCTTGGTGCCGATGATGTTGATGTCGGCGATCTTGGTGACGCTGCCTTCCTCGATGTCGAAGCGCAGCGCGACGCGGTTCCTCTCGAGCGGGGTGACCGTGGTCTTGATGGTGGCGCCGTAGAAGGCGCGGCTGGTGTACTGGCGCTTCAGCTCCTTCTCGGCGCGGTCGAGCAGCGACTTGTCGTAGATCTTGGATTCGGAGATGCCCGCCTGCTTCAGGCCGTCGCGCAGGTTCTCCTTGGTGAATTCCTTCGAGCCCTCGAAGTCGATCTGCGCGATCGCGGGGCGCTCGATCACGAAGACGATGAGGACGTCGCCCTCGGCCTCGAGGCGCACGTCGGAGTAGAAGCCGGTCGCGTAGAGCGCCTTGATCGCCTGGGCGCTCTTCTCGTCGTCGATGCGGTCGCCCACCTTGACCGGCAGGTAGGTGAAAACGGTGCCCGCTTCCGTGCGCTGCACGCCCTCCACGCGGATGTCGCGGATGACGAACGGCTGGACGGCGAGTGCGGGAAGGGCGATGGCGAGCGCCATCGCGAAGACGAGGCGCAGCCAGGGAATTGCTCGGAGACTCAAAAGATTCAGCCCGTGAACAGCCGGTTGATGTCGTTGTAGAACGCGAAGAAGGTGAGCCCCAGAAGCAGCGCGAGGCCGAAGCGCTGGCCGATCTCCATCACCTTTTCGGAGACCGGGCTACCTTTCACGATTTCGGCGAAATAATACACCAGGTGACCCCCATCCAGCAGCGGAATCGGCAGCAGGTTGAGCACGCCGAGGCTCACGCTCACCAGCGCCAGGAAGCCGAGATAGGTGATCCAGCCGAGCTGCGCGGACTGCCCGGCGTAGTCCGCGATCGTGATCGGGCCCGAAAGGTTCTTCCAGGAAACATCGCCGACCACCATCCGCCCGAGCATCTTGATGCTGAAGACCGACAGGTCCCAGACCTTGTGCGCCGCGCGGCCGACCGCGTCGACCGGGCCATAGCGCACGGTGGTGGTCATGCGCTCGTACTCGCGCTTCAACTCAGCGCCCGCCTCCACGCCCAGGCGGCCGATGCGGGTCTCGCCCTCGCCGGCGCTCTCCGGAGTCGCGCGCAGCTCGAAGCGGCGGCCCTGGCGCTCGACCTCGAGCACCAGCGTCCTGCCGGGGCTGGAGGAGATGCCGGCGGTGAAATCGAACCAGGTCCTGGTCGGGCGGGCGTCGATGGCGACGATGCGGTCGCCCTGCGCGAGGCCGGCGCGCTCCGCGGCGCTCCCGGGCAGCACGCGCCCCAGAGTCGCGGGAACGGCGGGCCGGTAGGGCCTCAGGCCCAGCTTGCCGAGGAAGTCGCGATCGAGGTCGTCCTTGGTGATGACGGAGGTGTCGAGCTTGCGCGTGGCGCGAGCGCCGCCGGCGGACTCGACCTCGATCAGCACCGCCTCGCGCTTCACCGCCTCCTTGAGCAGCAGCCAGCGGACGTCGGTCCAGGTGTGCACCGGCTCCTCGCCGATGGCCCGGATGGTGTCCCCGTTGGCGAGGCCCGCGACCGCCGCCGGGGTGTCGCGCGGCGCGTCGCCCACGACCGGCTTCACGCCCGGAAGTCCGGCGATGAAGAGGATCCAGTAAATGAGGAACGCGAGCGCGAAGTTCGCCACCGGACCCGCGATCACGATGAAGATGCGCGCCCAGACGCCCTGGCGATTGAAGGCGCGCGCGCGATCCGCGGCCGGCACGTCGCCCTCGCGCTCGTCCAGCATCTTCACGTAGCCGCCCAGCGGGATCGCGGCGATCGCCCACTCGGTCTGGTCGGCGCCGCGGCGGCGCATGAAGAGCGTCCGGCCGAAGCCCACCGAGAAGCGCAGGATCTTCACGCCGACGAGGCGCGCGGCCGCGTAATGGCCGAGCTCATGGATCACCACCAGGACGGCGATGGTGACGAGGAAGGAGAGGATGGTGACGATTGCGGTGGTCATTGGACGGAAACCGTCGAGGCGTAACGTGCGACGAAGCGGGCGGCGAGCCCGCGCGCTTCGACATCCACAGCATAGACTTGATCGAGGCTCTTGAGGGGCTCGATCGCGGACTCGCCGAGGACGTTTTCGATCACGGCGGGGATGCCGGTGAAGGGCAGGCGTGCGGAAAGAAAGGCTTCGACAGCGATCTCGTTGGCGGCGTTCAGTATCGCGGGCGCGGTGCCGCCAAGGCGTATCGCCTCCCCCGCGAGGCGCATGCAGGGAAAGCGCACCGGGTCGACGCGGTCGAAGTCGAGGCTGCCCAACGAAGTGAAGTCGATCGGCTCCACGCCCGCCTCGATGCGCTCGGGCCAGGCGAGCGCGCAGGCGATCGGCGTACGCATGTCGGGAGCGCCCAGCTGCGCGATCACCGAGCCGTCGGCGTACTCGACCATCGAATGGATCGTGCTCTGCGGGTGGATCACGACCTGGATGCGCTCGATCGGCGCGCCAAAGAGCCAGTGAGCCTCGATCACCTCGAGGCCCTTGTTCATCATCGTGGCCGAGTCCACCGAGATCTTCCTGCCCATCACCCAGTTGGGATGCGCGCAGGCCTGCTCGGGCGTCACGCGGGCGAGCCGCTCGACCGGCGTGGTGCGGAAGGGGCCGCCGGAGGCGGTGAGGATCAGCTTCCTCACCCCGGCGCGATCGAACTCGCCCGCGCGCCCGCAGGCAAAGCCGCGGGGCAGCGACTGGAAGATCGCCGAGTGCTCGCTGTCGATCGGCAGCAGCATGCCGCCGCCCTCCGCCATCGCCGCCATGAAGAGCGGCCCCGACATCACCAGCGCTTCCTTGTTGGCGAGGAGCACGTCCTTGCCGGCGCGCGCGGCGGCGAGCGTCGCGGGCAATCCCGCCGCGCCCACGATCGCCGCCATGACGGCATCGACCTCGGGAAGCGACGCGATGCGCTCCAGCGCCTCTGCGCCGCAGGAGACGACCGTCGGCAGGCCGAGCTTCGCGATCCCGGCCCGCAGCCGCTCCGCCGCATCCGCATCCACCAGCACCGCATGGCGCGGGCGGTGGGCCACGCACTGCGCGAGGAGCGCCGAGTCGTTCCTGCCCGCGGCAAGGGCCACCACCTCGAAACGATCGGGATGGCGCGCGATGACATCGAGGGTGTTGCCGCCGATGGAGCCGGTGGAGCCGAGGATCGCCAGCCGCTTTGGGGACCGACCCCGGCTTTCGCCGTTGGCCGGTTTGCGGTCCGTTCCCGGTTTGCTCTTCATCGCGCCAGGTAAATCGCGAGCGCCGCCACCGGCAGCGACGACGTGAGCGCGTCGATGCGGTCGAGGATTCCGCCGTGACCCGGGAGCAGGTTGCTCGAATCCTTGAACCCCGCGCCGCGCTTCATCCACGACTCGAACAGGTCGCCGACGATGCTCACCGCGGCGAGGCCGAGCATCGCGACGATCGCGGGGATGCCGGCGCCGGCGGCGAAAAGCGGCGTGAGCGGCGTCTCCCACCGGGCCGCCGCCCAGCAGAGCACCCCGCCGTAGAGGGCGACGCCCACGAGTCCGCCCGCCACGCCTTCCCAGGTCTTGCCCGGGCTCACCGCGGGCGCGAGCTTGCGCTTGCCGAAGCGCTTGCCGGCGAAGTACGCGCTGATGTCCGCGACCCACACCAGCGCGGCGAGGGCGAGCAGCAGCCACGGGCTCGCATCGCGCAGCACCACCAACGCGAACCAGAAGGGCCAGACGACGATCCAGCCGGCCACCGCGCACATCGAGGCCGAGGGCCGCAGCCTGGCCGCGAGCCACGCGGGCGCGGCGAAGACCCAGAAGGCGGCGGCGATGAGAAACGCCGTGAGCGCCGCGGCGGCGAAATT
>JBKJTM010000173.1:0-2677 GCA_046590805.1 Usitatibacter sp. | reverse complement strand
CTCCATCTTCAACGTCCCTCTCTACCTGCCGCAGGCGGTGGTGCCGCTCGGTGGCCTGGCGCTGGCTTTGCAGGCCGCGGCAATGCTGATCCTCAGGCAATCGCCTTCGGAAGCGGCGGAATTCGCTTGAGCCGAAACCCGAGCCGCCCTGCTTCTTGCCCCCACCATGGAATCCATTGGCCTGCTGACGATCGCCCTGCTGTTTCTCTTCATGCTGTTCTCGATACCGGTGTTCGTATCGATGGGACTGGCGGCGTTCATCGGATTCTCGCTCTCGAAAGGCTTCGAGCTCGCGCTTTCCACTTTCGGCGACATCGTCTGGCAGAGCTCGTCGATCTTCGAGCTGGTCGCCATACCGCTGTTCATCCTGACCGGCGTCCTGGTCGAGAAGATCGACGCCGGCAAGGACCTGTTCGCCTTCACCAAGGTCTGGGTCGGCAACCTGCCCAATTCGCTCGGCATGGCAACCATCCTCGCCTGCGGCGTGTTCGCCGCCATCAGCGGTTCGAGCATCGCGTGCGCCGCCACGGTCGGCATCGTGGCCATTCCGCTGCTGCGCGACGAGGGCTACTCCACCCGCCAGGCGGGGGGGTTCTGCGCCGGTGGCGGGACGCTGGGAATCATCATTCCGCCCAGCATTCCCTTCATTCTCTACGGCGTCATCACCGAAACCTCGATCGGCAAGCTGTTTATCGCGGGCATCGTGCCCGGCATCCTGATGCTGACGCTTTTCACGATCTACGTCATGCTCAGCCGTCCGCGCGTGCTCACCCGCCACGACCTGGCACCGGGCGAGCGCTGGCGCGCGACCCGGCAGGGGGCGGGCATCCTGGTGCTGCCGGTGGTGATCATCGCCGCGATCTACACCGGGCTGTTCACGCCGACGGAGGTGGGCGCGCTTTCGACCGTCTACATCATCCTGCTGGGGCTGTTGCAGCGCCGGCTCACGCGCCGGAGGTTCCTGCAGGCGGCAGGCGTGGCTACGCGGACCACCTGCATGCTGCTGATGCTGGTCATCTTCGGACAGTACTTCGCGCATCTACTGACCTTCGAGCAGATTCCCCAGACGATCGCCGGGTGGATCACTTCGTTCGACTCGCACGAACTGGTGACCGTGACCCTGATGATCCTGGTCTACCTGGTGCTCGGGATGTTCCTGGAGAGCGCAGCGATGCTGCTGATCTCGATCCCGATTTTCTATCCGATCGCAATGCACGTGGGCATGGATCCGATCACTTTCGGCGTGTTCGCCTGCATCGCAATGGAGATCGCGCAGATCAGTCCGCCCGTCGGGATCAACCTCTACACCATCCACGGCGTCTCGCGGATACCGCTGGCGACGCTGGCCCTCGGGGCCCTGCCCTTCCTGGCCATCCAGATCGTGATGCTCTACGTCATCTACTACCTGCCGGCACTGTCGCTGTGGCTGCCGCAGCGGATGATGGGCCAGTAGCCGGCGGCTTGCCCGATGAAGACTTTCAAGATCGACCGCGACAGCAACGTCGCACTTTACCGGCAGATTGCAGACCGCCTCGCCGCGGATATCGGCAGCGGGCTGCTGGCGCCGTTCGCCCGGCTGCCTTCCGAGCAGGACCTCATGCAGCGGCTCGGCGTCTCACGCATCACGATCCGGCAGGCGCTGGGCGCTCTCGCGCGCGAGGGATTGGTCGAGGCCAGGCAGGGCAAGGGGACCTACGTGTGCGGCCCCGTCGTGACGCATGAACTCGAAGAGCTGAAAGGATTCTACGATTCGCTGGTCGCCACCGGCCACGTGCCGGAGACCCAGCTGGTGACGTTCGACGCCGAGGCGCCGCCCGACGAGATCCGGGCACTCTTCGGAACCGGCACCGAGCCGGTGATGCGCCTGGAGCGGGTCTACCGCCTGCATGGACATCCATTCGCCGTCGCCCGTGCATGGCTGCCGCCGTTCGCGCAGTCGGTGACCCGCCAGCAGGCCGCGCGGCACCCGATCTACGCGATTCTTCAGACACTGCTCGGCAGGCCGGTCGCGGGCGCCGAGGTCGGCATCATGGCCCACGAAGCAGACGAATTGGAAGCGGGCCTGCTCGCCCTGCCGCCGCGCAGCCCGGTGCTGATCATGGAGCGGACTTCCTATGCGGCAGACGGCAGCGCGCTCGAGCACTCGCGTTTCATCATCCGCCCGGAGAGCTACCGGTTCAACCTGAGCGTGAAAGGTCCGCTGGCCATCACCCGCCAGATCGGACAGGTAGGCCGCCCGCCCGCATCCGCGCGACCGGGCAACACACGACGCAAGAAAGCATCACCGAAGGAGCAATGACGATGGAACTGACCGACGAAGAACAGGCCATGCTCGATGGCGCGCAGGGACCGGCGGTGCGGGAGGCGATTGCCTACCTGATCAAGGTGGGTGAATTCTGGGGCGCGCGGCGGCTGGTTCCGGTGACCAACGTGCACATGATGGGCGACATCGAGGTCATGGGCGACGGCGGCCTCAACTGGCTTGAATGCACCGCCGCCCGCAAGGCCCGCTGCGCAGTCAACGTCAGCACCAACGCGCGCAGCTTCGACTTTGCGCTGGTCGACAAGCTGCACCAGGATGCAGGCGAGGCGGTGAAGGAGCGCAAGCTGATCGGGCTGCTCCAGCAGATGGATGTCACCACCACCGACACCTGCATCAACTACCAGACCATCTACC
>JBKJTM010000345.1:0-2800 GCA_046590805.1 Usitatibacter sp. | reverse complement strand
GCGCCATGCGCGGGTGATCGCCTGGTCCACCTTGAACGCTTCCTCCGGGCTCGCCTGCGCAATGCCGGCGCGGCGCTGCAGCGATGGCGCGATCAACGGATGCGGGCGCGAGGCGATCGGCCACGACGCTTCGGTGAGGCCGCTCACCCACAGGTGCTCGAACGCGAGCCCGACCGATTCGAGCAGGCCCAGGACCTGGACCGGCGCGCTGCCCGAGCGCGGCTGGAACACGGTGTCGCCGCAGAGGCGCTGCAGGCGCGAGCGCGCCTCCAGGGCGGTCCACTCGACAGCGACCGGATTCAGGGCGGCGAGGTCCGCGAGCGTCTCGCGCCACTTGCCGAGCGCCTGGTACTCGGTGGAGTCGAGCGTGCGTTCGCCGGGAAAGCCCGCTGCATCGAGGATGGCGGTGAAGCGGCGCGCCCATTCGCTCGCCGGCGCGCGCCCGTTTTCCCGCTGCGTGTCGATCAGCCGATCGAACACCGTGGTGAGCCCGGCGCAGGCCGGGGCCGCGTGCCGGCGGCCCGCATGGGAGATCAGCTGCCGCAGGCGCATCAGCGTGAGCGACGCGGGCACCACACGGCGCAGCGCGGCGTCGAGGCGGGCGCGCTCCGCCTGCTCGGCCTCGGCGCCCGCGATGAATGGCGAGCGCACCAGCCGGCTCGCGCGCTCCCACTCCACCGGACCCGACGCAAGCTCGACCAGCGCGAGCGCGGCATCGACCAGCGGGTAACTCGAGAGCGGCTCACCGAGAGAGATGTTGAATAGCGGCGCGCCGGGAGCGGCGCCATCGGCGGGGCCCAGCACGCGCGCGAAGACGCGCGCCACCTCGCGCCGGCGCTTGGCGAGGTCCGGGACCACCACCGCGATGCGGGGCGCGCGCGCCCCGCTCGCGCCCTCGAGCCGCGAGCGTGCCCACCGCGCAGCGTGTTCCAGCTCCGCTCGCGGCGCCTCGAGCTCTACGCGGCTCACGTGGCCCCCGAAGCACGGCGCGTCGCAGCGCAGGACCACCACGCCGGCACGCTCGCAGGTGTCGATGAAATCCGACTGCTGCGGCGTCATCCGGTCGAAGGCGTACGCGACCAGCGTCGCGGGCCTCGCGACCGAGCCCTGGGCGACGATCGCCGCGACCACGGCGGGCAGGCGCGCGGTGTCGGTCATCCTCTCCCGATCCAGGCGACGCGCGTAGTGGTCGGCCCAGGTAGCGAACGCTTCCGCGTCCTCGCTGCCCGGCTCCGATCGCAACGCCCCATCGATACGCCAAGCGTGCGCGAGCAACCACGCCTCGGCCGCGAGCGAAGCGGTGGCCGGAATGGACAGCAGCGAGTCGCGCCAGCGGCTCGCGCGGATCGCCTCTTCCCACAGCAGCTGCGCCGCGGGGTCCGATAGCAATACCGGCGCGAGCGTGCCGGCGGGGCCGTAGAGCGCCTCGTCGTAGCAGCGGCGCACGAAGGGACCGAACGCGAGGATGTCGGGCGCCTCCCAGTGCGCGCGACCGGCCGCGACCTGCCGCGCATCGACGTCCACCTCCAGTGCCTGCGCGAGCCGCAGGCTCGGGGTGATCACGGTGAGGCGCTCGCCGTGGCCGCGGGCGAGCCTGGCGAGCAGCGCCTCGCGATCGATCAGCCCGCTGGCGCGTGCGGGTGCCGCAGGCTCCGACCCGGCCGGGCCGGCGAACAGGTCTCCCTGCAGGTCTTGATGGGGCTTCTTTGCCATCGCCGGATTCTACCGCCGGGGTAGCTCGCAGAATGAGCTACAGGCCTCCCGCGAGGCGAGCGCCGCTACCCCGGCCGCTTGAGCGGCAAGCGGATCACGATGCATGCGCCCATGCCTTCGCGCCGCTCGGAGCGAATGGTGCCGCCATGCGCCTCGACGATGGCGCGGCTGATCGCCAGCCCCAGGCCCGCGCCCCGGCGCGGCAACTGGTTCTCGCCGCGCTGGAACGACTCGAACACTTCCTCCTCGCGGCCCTCGGGCAAACCCGGGCCCGCGTCCTCGAATCGCACCTCGACCTCATGGCTGACGACGCGCGCCCCGATGGCGATCGGCGTCCCCGCGGGGGTGTGCTTGGCGACGTTGCCGGCGAGGCTCGCGAAGACGCGCTCGATGAGCGCGGGATCGACGCTCACCATCGGCAGGTCCGCGGGAACGTCGAGGGTCACGGGATGCTTGGCGAGCACCGGCCCCAGCGCCTTCAGGGCCGCCTCGATCGGCTCGCGCAGCGCCCGGCGCTCGAAGGCGAGCTTCAGGTCGCCGCCCTGGATGCGCGCCATGAGGAGCGCGTCGCGCGCCACGTCGAGGTAGTGCACGCGCTCGAGCCCGGTGGCGACCAGCGCGGAGAAGATCTCGAACTGGTGGCGCTGCTCGGGGATCATCAGGTCGCGCGCGCGCTCCGGGCGCACCGCCAGCACGCCCCAGGTGCGCGTCGGCGACTTGAGCGGCAGGAAGACGTGCTCGTTGCCGGCGAGCGTATCGGTGCTCGCGCCCGCCTGGCGCGACTGGTCGAACGCCCACTGCGCGGTGGTGCTGTCGAACGGATTGTTCATGCCGTGCGCGGTCGGCGAGACCAGCATGCCGGTAGCGTCGGGGACCAGCACCGTCACCCGCGCTCGGAACTGGCGCCCCATGAAGTCCTCGGTGAGCTCGATCACCTCGGCGGTCGCCTGCAGCTGGGCGAGATCGCGCGCGAATTCGTACAGGGTGCGCGCGCGCCTTTCGCGATGGGACGCCACGCGCGCCTGGTAGCGCAGCCCTCCCGCCATCTGGCCGATGATGACGCTCACCGCGAGCATCACCGCGTAGG